>JAGQSN010000076.1 GCA_020439555.1 Acidimicrobiales bacterium
CGCCGTTGACGACGAGGTAGCGCGGGAACACGCCGGGAGGGCAGAAACCCCACTTGACGCCGGCGGGGAATCCGGCGCCGCCACGGCCGAGCAGAGAGGCGGACTTGACCTCCTCGACGACGTCGGCCGGTGGCTTCGCCAGCGCGGCCTTGATCGCCTGGTATCCGCCCGTCGCCTCGTAGCGGGCGAAGGTGTAGCCGTCTTCCAGGTCCCAGCGGGAGGTGACGATCTTCGGTGCGTCGGTGACGGTCATCCCTCGGCCCCCTCTGCCGGCGCGGCGTGGGTGGTGAGCCACACCGGTTCGACGTTCACCTTCGGATCGGCCGGGCCCGCCGCGCGGTCGGCTGGGATGTGCTGACGGACCCGGGCGAGTGTGCCGTGCGGAGGGATCTCGTCCGTCCTGCGACCAGCGGCCAGGTCGTCGACCAGTTGGTCGAACTCGTCGTGTCCGAGTCGGTGGAAGTACCGGTAGTTCACCTGGAGGCAAGGAGCCTCGGTGCAGGCCGCGATGCACTCGACGTCCTCGATGGTGAACATGCCGTCGGGCGTCGTGCTGCCGGCCTTGATGCCGAGCTTCTGCTCTGCGTGGTGCAGCAACTCCTCGCCGCCCATGATCTGGCACGAGATGTTCGTGCACACGTTGATCACGTACTTGCCGACCGGCTCACGCTTGAACATCTCGTAGAACGAGCACGTACCCAGGACTTCGGCCGGGGTCACCTCGACCAACTCCGCGATGTGTTCCATCGTGTCGTCGGCGACGTATCCGTCCTGCTCCTGTGCGAGGTGCAGCAAGGGGATCAGCGCCGACTTCTTGACCGGGTAGCGGGAGATGATCTCCAGAGCGGTGGCCAGGTTCTTCTCGTCGAAGCGCGCCATCAGCGGTCCACCTCGCCCATGATCGGATCGACGCTGGAGATGATCGCCACCGCGTCAGCGATGGTCCCGCCGCGGAGCAGATGTGGGAGTACTTGCAGGTTCACGAAGGACGGTCCCCGGATGTGCATGCGGTACGGGGTTCCCGAACCGTCGCTCACGATGTAGCAACCGAGTTCGCCACGAGGCGACTCGACGGCCGCGTACGCCTCTCCCTCGGGGACCTTGAAGCCCTCGGTGAAGATCTTGAAGTGGTGGATGAGCGCTTCCATCGACTCGTCGATGCGGGCGCGAGGCGGCGGGGTGACCTTCTTGTCCTGGAGGCGGTAGTCGCCCTTCGGCATCTTCTCGATGCACTGCCAGAGGATCTTCACCGACTCGCGGACCTCGTTGAGGCGGATGGCGTAGCNNGTAGCGGTCGAAGCAGTCGCCGTAGCTGCCGACGATCACGTCGAAGTCGACCTCGTCGTAGGCGAAGTACGGCATCTGGCGGCGCAGATCCCACGCGTAGCCGGTAGAACGGAGGATCGGGCCGGTCGCACCGAGAGCGACGGCCTCCTCGGCGCTGATGCTCCCGACGCCCTGGAGACGATCCCGCCAGATCGGCTGGTAGGTCATCAGGTCGTCGTACTCCTCGAGTCGCTTGGGGATCGACTCCAGGTACGCGGCGAGACGTTCCTCCCAGCCGTCGGGGAGGTCCGCAGCCGTGCCACCGACGCGAATGAAGTTGTGGTTCATCCGCAGCCCGGTGATCATCTCGAGCAGGCGCAGGCCTTCCTCGCGTTCACGCCAGCCGTAGATCATCATCGACGTGGACCCGAGGTCCATGCCGTTTGTGGCGAGGAACAGGAAGTGCGACGTCAACCGGTTCAGCTCGTTGAGCAGCATCCGGATCCACTGGGCGCGCGGCGGGAGTTCGAGGCCGAGCAGGGCCTCGGTGGCGAGGCAGAACACCGACTCGTTGAAGATCGGCGACGCATAGTCCATGCGGGTCACGTTCGTGCCGCCCTGGACGTATGTGAGCGTCTCGCCGGTCTTCTCCATGCCGGTGTGCAGGTAACCGATCACCGGTTTGGTGCGCAGCACGATCTCGCCGTCGAGTTCCAACATCAACCGCAGCACGCCGTGGGTGCTCGGGTGCTGGGGGCCCATGTTGATGATGGACGTCTCGGAACTGTCGGGTGCGTCGAGAAGGGCGTCCGACTCCGGAATCCTCAGCACGGCACCGACCTCGCGCAGCACCTCGACGCCACCGGCAAGATCGCGCCCGGTCATCTCCTGAGCACCCTCGGAGGTGAGGTCGGTCAGCTCTGTGTGGCTTTCGGCTTCGTGTTCGGCGATGGTCATCGATGCCTCCCTCAGGGGGTGGAGGGGGCCTTGAACTGGACAGGGATGGACCCGACCGCGAAGTCCTTGCGGAGTGGGTGCCCCACCCAGTCCTCCGGCATGAGGATCCGTGTCAGGTCGGGGTGGCCGGCGAAGGTGATCCCGAAGAGATCGAACACCTCACGTTCCATGGCCTCGGTTCCGGGGTGGACCTCGAAGAGCGTGGGGACCACGGGGTCGTCCTCGGGGACCTGCACGCGCAGGCGCAGCCGTTCCCGATCACGGTGGGAGATCAAGGTGACGACGACCTCGAAACGTTCGGGGCCGATTCCGTCCGGGAGCACCCGCGTCGGGTTCGTCAGGTAGTCGACGCCGCACACGTCGAGGCACATGACCCAGCCTTCGTCGCGAAGGGTGCGGACGAGTGCGACGAGGCCATCACGCCCCACGTAGGCGACTCGCTGGCCGTTGTGGCGTGTCACTGGGGCACCGTGGAGCGTCTCGGGCTCGGGAGCGGGCGCCTCGGTGGACGCCACCTGCTCTTCGGTGGCGGTAGACGGGTCGGCAGCCATCAGCGCCGTCCCAGGGTCACAGGATGCGGGGCGCCCTGACCGTCCAGTTGGGTGACGGTGATGCCGGCGCCACCGCCGTTGTCGTCCCGGCGACGGAACACGTCACCGTCGCGGATCTTCTCGTGCAGGGTCCCGATGGCGTGCATCAGCGTCTCGGGACCGGGCGGACAACCCGGCGCGTACACGTCGACGGGAACGACCTGGTCGACACCCTGAACGATCGCGTAGTTGTTGAACATCCCACCCGAACTGGCACAGACACCCATGGAGATGACCCACTTGGGTTCCATCATCTGGTCGTAGATCTGGCGCAGGACCGGTGCCATCTTCTGCGATACGCGACCGGCGACGATCATCAGATCGGCCTGACGGGGTGAGGCACGGAACACCTCCATGCCGAAGCGGGAGAGGTCGTAGTGGGCGCCGCCCGTGCCCATCATCTCCAGCGCGCAGCACGCCAAACCGAAGGTGGCGGGCCACATCGACCGGGTCCGCGCCCACTTCACGACATCCTCGATGCGCGCGGTGAGCACGTTGTGGTCGATCGTCTCCAGTCCGTTCGAGAAGTCGAGGCCGGCCATCAGGCAGCCTCCTCGGAACCGTGAGTGCCCGGCGTGACCCGACCTTCCAGACCGACGCGCCGGATCGTCGACGTGGACGTCCGGGCCGGGTCCACGGCCGCGTCACCGCGACGAGCCTGCTGCGCCGGACCCCAGTCGAGGGAGCCGCCGGCGATGAGGTAGATCAGGCAGGCGAACACAGCGATCGAGAAGACGACGATCTCGACGAGGCCGAACGCTCCGAGCTCACGGAACATCGTGGCGTACGGGTACAGGAAGATGATCTCGATGTCGACGATCACGAAGACCATCGCCACGAGGTAGAAGCGCACCGGGAATCGTTCCGGTGGCTCCTGGCGAGGAACGATCCCGCACTCGTACGGCGCCGACTTGGCGGCAGAGGGACGCTTGGGGCTCACCAGGTTCGACATCACGAGACTGGACACGGCGAAGCCGAGTCCGAGCACCAACATGACGACGATCGGCAGGTACTGCCCCATGGCTCAGGCCGCCCCGGCTACCGCTGCCCGCTGGAGCTGGGCGAGCTTGTCACGACGGTGGAGCATGTTGGTGGTGACACCGAACATGATCGCGCTGAAGATCGTGAAGAAGATCGCCGGCTGACGCAGGTTGCCGCGGTTGCGTTCCATGATCACGGTGTAGACCGTTGCGTCCTTGTCGCGGACGACAGTCGGCGGTGCCTGGCCGGGCTTGGCCTCTTGAGGCACGACCGCCTGCAGCTGGATCGCCACGTAGAACGGCGGGTGCGGGCGGTCGAAGGTGTTGGTCACCTTGAAGATGATCCGACCGATCGTCGAGTCGTCCTTGCGGGGCTTCTCGCCGCCGGTCCAATAGCCGTCCAGGAACGTGAACTCGGTGGCGTCCTTGAACAGCCCCTCGGCGACGACCTCCTCGGCCACCTTCGCCTGTGACTCGCCGCTGTAGCCGTTCGACGTGGACAACAGCTTCCATCCGTCGAGCTTGGCGTCGACCGTCTTCTCCAGGGTCGGGTCGACCGCTGCGAGTTCGCTGAGCGTCGGGGTCTTGCGTTCCGGCGGGAACTCCTTCTGGAGCAGGGCGCTCGCCTCGCGCACCTTGACCGGGTCCGGCAACGTGCCGTCGCCTGGTACCGGCAGGGAGTTCGCCTTCTTGACCTCCGAGTCCATCGTCGGGTTGGCCGGATTGCTCTGCACGATGTCCCGCACATCCCAGGTCGGAGCCTGACCCTTCCAGCCGATGCCGTAGATCGACCAGATGATGCCCATGACGGTCAACCAGCCGAACAGGGCGCTGACGGCCAGCAGCGTGCCCAACCGGGCGCCACTGTTGGTGCCGAGGATGAGCGCGATGGACCCGCACAGGATCCCCACCGCCAGCACGACGGTGAGGAAGCCACGGAATCCAGGGTCCCAGGACATGGAACCGAGGACATTGACGAGGGCGATCATCGGGCGAGGCTCCTCACGTACTCCACGATCTTCTCAACTTGGTCCTTGGTGTACATGCCGCCCTGCTCCATCGAACCGACGTCGTGGGCTTCGACGCCGACTTCGCCTTCGGTCGCCTCGACAGCGGGGACGACGCAGAAGCCGGGCATCCGGCCACTGCCCTGGCCGTACTGGCCATAGCGGGCGCCGAGCACGCTGCCGTTGCAGACGAAGTCGGTCATCTGGGTCACACCGAGGGAGTCACCGGGGAACTGTGTGAGAACGCCACCCAGGTTCGGGCCGAGGGCGCCGGCACCATCGCGGCCCTTCTCCCCGTAGGACCAACCGGGAGTGTGGCAGCGGCCGCAGGAGTACGAGCCACCGGCGAAGCCGCTGTCGTACCCGAGGTTGAACAACGCCTCTCCCTCGGACTTCCAACGCTTCGGGCAGCTGTCGGTGTCGACCTTCGCCGGGTCGAACTTCGCGAGCTCGTCCTCGGAGAGGCCCTGCTTGGCGGCCTCCGTGCGGGCGGTCACGCATGCTGGGTCCCGCTCCTCCATGGCCTTCGCCAACTCCTCGGTGGCAGCCTTCTGGGCTTCCTTCGGAGTGATCTGAAGCGTGCCTAGGTAGTCGATGAGCTCCTGGAGCTTCTGCTCCGTCAGCGGGCCACCGCCGGCGGCACCCCAAGCGGGCATCGGGGTCGCCAGGCGCCCGTACTCGAGAACGAAGCGGATCTCCTCACGGCTGTAGCGGAGGAAGACGGTGTTGAGCGCGGGGCCCTTCCACTGGACCTCCTTCACGAAACGACCTTCGGCGTCGGTGATCGTGTAAGGCGTGGAACCGCCACCGCCGTCCGGACCGTGGCAGAAGGCGCAGTTGTAGCCACCCTCGGCGGTCGGGGCGAACATCGCCGCGCCACGGCCGATGAACTCCTCACGGATGCGTTCGGTGGCGCCGTCCTGCCGGGACGGCTCCTGGAGCCAGTAGAGCGGCAGCCCGATACCGAGGATGAAAAGCCCGAGCAAGCCCATGCTGAGCGTGCGGTCGAGCTTGCGGCCCTCCAACTCGTCGTCGGACAGGTACGGCCGGCGGTTCGGCGCCAGTTCGATCTCCGAGCCGATCTCGGCCTTGCCCTGGCGCAGGTTCACCAGGCCGAAGACGACCGCGATGACGAGAGAGAGGAAGAGGACGAACAGACCGATCGAGGTCTGCGTCGAGACTGCTAGGAGCATCAGTGACCACCAGAACCAGAGACGCAGTGGGGACCCTCGGCCTCTTGGCCGGTGGTGTTGGTACCGATCGGCGGGCCTTGGATGATCTGGCCCGTGTTCACGGTGAGCGATCCGCCGGAGACCTCCATGGCGAAGCGGTCGAGCCCGCGAGGCGCGGGTCCGCCCTTCTTCTCACCCACCTGGTTGTACTGCGAGCCGTGGCAGCCGCATTCGAACCACTGGGAGGTCAGGCATGCCGGGACGCGGCATCCGAGGTGGACGCACTTCTGGTAGAGGGCGATGACGCCAGCTTCCATGCCGGTGAGCTCCGGCGCGCTGTACACCTTCTTCGCCTTCTCGAGTGCGTTCGACGGGTACTCGGTGACCCACATGCGCCCCTCGGGGTAGTAGGCGAAACCGTTGCCCTGTTGGATCGCGAGCTTGATGTCAGCGATCTTGCCGACGGCGATCTTCGATCCGAACCCGCCCGAGCTGTTCGGCCAGAGGAAGGCGAGGACGCTCGCCCCGAAGCCGCCCAGACCCAGCAGGAACCCGCCGATGATCGAACGGTTGAGGAACTGCCGGCGCATGACGCCGACCTCTTCGGGGTCAGGTTCGACGAACGGCGTGACCGGCGCCGGGGCGACCGGCACGAGATCACCACCCTTGCGGGCGAGCACGGCTGCGGCTTCGACGTCCCTGCCGGTGGACCCTTCCTTGAGGGCCGCTGCCTTGCGCCCCTTGCGGTCCCGGGAACGTGTCTCCCGGGCGAGCTGACCGGCGGCGATCGATTCGCGGCGGCGCATCGTGGAGACGATGAGCAGACCGGCGAAGGCGACCAGCACCAGGACAGCGATGACGATGACGGTTCCCATGGTCAGCCTCCTACAGCTCGAAGAAGAGTCCCTTGGTCCACGGGAAGACGAAGAGCTGTCCCGGGCCTCGGAAGAACGAGCCGATGATGGTGAGGACCGCACACGCCATCAGGAACATCGTGAAGAGCGCGATCGCGAACTTGCGGTCCTCGGGCTTCTGCGACGGGTTGCGGTCGATGTAGGGAGCGAGGGCGAGACCACCGAGACCGATGCCCGGCAGGAGCACGCCGGCCACCATCGGGTGGAAGAAGGCGAGGAGCTCCTGGAGACCGAGGAAGTACCACGGTGCCTTCGAGGGGTTCGGGGTCTTGTTGACGTCTGCCAGTTCGAGCAGCGGTGCGTTCACGAAGATCGAGAACACGAACACGAACGACAGACAGATGAGCGCGGCCACGAACTCGATGGAGAGCAGGTGCGGCCAGACGTGGACCTTGTCCTGCGGGCTCGCCTTGACGTCCTGGATCGAACCCGACTTGACGACCGTGAGGAGACGCTGCGTGTGCCCTCCGGGGCCGGCGGCAACAGGTGGGCCGGCGGTCAGCACTGCCGTGCCCGTGGCGGCTGCAGGGGTGACGCTGGCTCCCCCACCGGAGTCGCCACCGGTCGAGGCGCCGGCTGCCTTGCTGCGGGCTGCCTTGGCGCGCTCCAGCAGATGCGCGGGGATCTTGGACTCCGCCTCGCTGGGCGCCGCGTCGCCTCCGGCGGCAGGTGCAGCAGCCTCGGCAGGCGCGGCTTCCGACTTCTGTGCCGCCGCCTTGGCCCTGGCCTCTTCGGCCCGCTTGCGGAGGTGTTCTGGGATCTCGGTCATTTCTCGATACCTCCTCTACAGCGGTCCGCTGATGCCGCCGTCCTTGCGGACACGCCAGAAGTGGATGGCCATGAAGATCACGATGACGAACGGGAGCATCAACACGTGCAGCACGTACCAGCGCAGCAGCGTGTCGGTGCCGATCTCGGCGCCACCGAGCAGGACGAAGCGCACCTGGTTACCGAACACCGGGGTGTAGCCCATCATGTTCGTACCGACGGTCACGGCCCAGAGGGCGAGCTGGTCCCACGGCAGCAGGTA
>JAGQSN010000077.1 GCA_020439555.1 Acidimicrobiales bacterium
ATCCACCAGCTCGCCTTCACGCTCGCCAACGGCTTCACCTATGTCGAGTACTACCGCTCGCGGGGCATGGACATCGACGCCTTCGCCCCGAACCTGTCGTTCTTCTTCTCGAACGGCATGGACCCGGAGTACACCGTGATCGGGCGCGTGGCGCGGCGTATCTGGGCGCGCGCGATGAAGGAGCGCTACGGGGCAAGTGCCCGCAGCCAGATGCTGAAGTACCACGTGCAGACCTCGGGGCGCAGCCTGCACGCGCAGGAGATGAGCTTCAACGACATCCGCACCACCCTCCAGGCCCTCGTCGCCATCTACGACAACTGCAACAGCCTCCACACCAACGCCTACGACGAGGCCGTCACCACACCCACCGCCGAGTCGGTCCGCCGGGCGCTCGCCATCCAACTCGTCATCAACGAGGAGTGGGGCCTGGCGATGAACGAGAACCCGAACCAGGGTTCGTTCATCCTCGAACAACTCACCGACCTCGTCGAGGAGGCGGTGCTCGCCGAATTCGACCGGATCACCGAACGGGGTGGCGTCCTAGGGGCGATGGAGACCGGCTACCAGCGCGGGCGCATCCAGGACGAGTCGATGCTCTACGAGACCCGCAAGCACGACGGCACGTTGCCGATCATCGGCGTCAACACGTTCATCTCCGCCGACGTCGACGGCACCGACGAACCGGCCGAGATCGAACTGGCCCGTTCCACCGACGACGAGAAGCAGTCACAGCTACGCCGGCTCGCCACGTTCTCCGACGCGAACGCGGATGTGCGACCCGCCGACCTCCAACGCCTCCGCGACGCAGCCCTCGCCGGGGACAACGTGTTCGAGGTGCTGATGGACGTGGTCAGGACCTGCTCCCTCGGCCAGATCACCGACGCCCTGTTCGAGGTCGGTGGCCGCTACCGGCGCAACGTCTGACCGCGGCCCCGCCGGGTCGCTCCCCGCGAGCGGCCGGTAGTTTGGGGCGATGGGACGTGACATCCCGCTCGGGCGGATCGCAGGCATCAAGGTGACGATGGACGTCACCGTGCTGCTCCTGGCGGCCTTCTACACGGTCGCCCTGGCGGTGAACCGCTTCCCGATCGAATCGCCGGGCCACTCGGACACGACGTACTGGATCGCCGGCGTCGGCGGGGCGCTGCTCTTCTTCCTGTCGTTGCTCGTCCACGAACTCGGTCACGCCCTCGTGGCCCGCGACGAGGGCATCGGAGTACGCGGGATCAGCCTCTGGCTGCTCGGCGGAGTCGCGAAGTTGGAGTCCTCGCCGACCACGGCACGTTCGGAGTTCCGAATCGCCGTGGTCGGCCCCCTTTCGAGCCTCGCCTGCGGGATCGTTCTTCTCTGCGGCGCCTACGCGCTTCCCGACTTCGGAACTGCCGCACTCGTCGGCAACCTCTTCGCGCTGCTCGGGCGGATCAACCTCCTGCTCGCGGCGTTCAACCTGATCCCCGCCGCTCCGCTCGACGGTGGAACCGTCCTGTCGTCGATGATCTGGAAGCGCACGGGCAGCCAGGCGACCGGAATGAAGTGGGCTGCGTGGGCGGGCATCGTCGTCGGGGCGTCGATGATCTGGTGGGGCTGGGGCTGGGTGTCCGATGGCGACACCGCAGCCATCAACGGTTGGTCGCTGATCCTCGTCGGCGCGTTCATCCTGTTCGCTGCGTTCAGGTCGCTCAAGGCACAACCGTTGGTGGCACTGCTCGACGGCGTGACGGTCGCCGAGGGGATGGTGTTGCACCCGCCTGTCGCCCGCACGTTCGACTCGGTCGGCACGTTCCTGCGGAGCCTCGATCCCTCCGAGACGGCGCAGGCGTACCCGGTGATCGACGACCGCGGTCACGCCTCGGGCCTGTTGACGGCCTCCGCGATCCGGGCGACCGACTCGAACCTGTGGGAGAAGCTGCCGGTCCAGGCGCTCGCGTTCCCGCTCGACCGGGTGACGGTGGTGCGCTCCGACGAACCGCTGCTCCCGGCGGCCCAACGTGTCGACGGTGGCGACATCCGCGACGGCCTCGTCGTGTCACCCGACGGCGAGGTGATCGGAACGATCGACAGCCGCTCCGTCTACCGGGTGGCCGAACGCCGCCGGCTGACCGCACCCACCGCTCGTTGAGCGGAGCGAGCGAAGCGAACGCAGTCGAAACGAGGGCAGCTACCTTCGGTGCATGTCCGAAACCTCACTGCCCACCTACCGGCTCGACGGGAACGTCGCAGTCATCACCATGGACGACGGCAAGGCCAACGTCTTCTCCAACGCCTCCCTGGAAGTCCTCGAAGGTCTCCTCGACCAGGTGGCAGCGGACGAAGCACGGGCCCTCGTCCTGGTCGGTCGACCCGGCAAGTTCTCGGCGGGCTTCGACCTCGCGGAGATGACGTCATCGGTCGAAGGAATGCGCGCGCTGGTGGTGCGCGGTTGCCGTTGGTGGATGCGCCTGTACGGGCTCGGCATCCCGACCGTCGCCGCCTGCACGGGGCACGCGCTCGCCGGCGGTGCACTGACGCTGCTGTCCTGCGACGTGCGCGTCGGGGCCGACGTCCAGTCCAAGATCGGCCTGAACGAGGTAGCGATCGGCATGACGCTGCCGATCTTCGCGGTCGAACTGGCCCGCGACCGCCTCGCCCCGGCTCACCTCCTGAAGGCCGTGACAGGGCAGGTGTACGACCCGAACGGCGCCTGCGAGGTCGGCTTCCTGGACCGGGTCGTCCCCGAGGACGCCCTCCTGGACGAGGCTCTCGCTGAGGCACGCGCCCTCGCCGAACGCAACACCACCGCCTACGGCGGAACCAAGAAGAACCTGCGTGGCGAGATGATCGAACGATGCCTCGCCGGCGTCGAGGCGGACATGGCCGGGATGGCCGGTCCGAAGGTCTGACCTACCGGGTGGACGTCACTCGATCAGGTTGATCTCGTAGAGCACCAGGTCGAGTGCGTCCGCCGCGGCGATCGGGGCGAAGCGCTGCGGCGTCTCGGCGCTGACACAGCTGGCCACCGGGGCGAGGATGGTCCACGGTGTCGGGTGGCAGAACTGCACCACCGAGTAGCGATCGCCGCTCTGGCCGGGCTCGGCGACGACCCGATGGATACCAGGTTCGATCACACCGTTGGTGATCACTTCGAGCATGAGGCCCGTGTTGATGATCGCCCCGCCTTCGGGTGCGACGGCGTCGATCCAGCGGCCGTCGTCCTTCAGCTTCACCTGGAGGCCTCGCGCGGTCGCTCGCGGCAGCGCGGTGAGGAGGTTGATGTCCGCGTGCTCTCCGGCCCACACGTGTGGAGCGTCGGGCGCGGATTCCATCGGCGGGTAGTGGATGGCCCGGCTGAGCGTCGATCCGTCGACGAGCATCTTCTCGAAGAAGTCCTCGTGGCAGCCGATGCCGAGGGCGACGATCCGCAGGATCCTCCGTTGCAGGTCCTCGATCGCGTCGTGGAAGCGGTTGAGCACATCGGAGATGCCCGGCACCGCCGATTCGGGCAGGACCTGATCGTGGTAGCGGTGCGGGAACCGGGTTCGCAGCGGGTGTTTCGGCGGCACGTCGCGGCTCCAGTTCAACATCTCCTTCCAGTCCGCCAGGTCCGAGGTCGCCGCGGTCTCGACGAGAAGTCCCGTATATCCGGTCTGACCGTGGGTCCCCTCGGCCACGAACGTCGCCTTCGTCTCCGCTGGAAGGGTGAAGAACTGCTCCAGCAGTTCGTAGGCCGTGTCGATCAGGTCCTCGCTGACGTCGTGGTCGACGTACACGAAACCCGTCGCCAGGGAACGCATGAGGCCGTCCACGACGGCAGCACGACGCTGGGCGTCGCCCTTCTCGAACGCCAGCAGGTCCACTTCGAGGATCTCGTCGCCCACGGCCGTCAACCTACCCCGAGCCCTGCTAGTCCTGACCGACCGCCTCGCCAACCCCATCCCCTCGAAACGGCGTAGGTTTCGGGCGCTCAGCGACGACGATCTACGCCATTTCGTGAGGGGTGGGCGGAGGCGACGGTCGCCCGGATCACGACGGTCGCCCAGGTCACGACGGTTGGGCTGGCTCCTTCGCCATGACCGCACGTTCGAGTTCCGCGGCGACCTTGCCGATGCGTGAGTTCACGTCGGTGAGAAGGCGGTTGAACTGCTCGCCGGAATGACCTTCGGTGACGAAGGCCAGCAGGGTCCCCTCGGCGACTCCCCGCCGAGCCGATCTGGTCGCGTCCGGGTCGAGCATGAACACCCACGATCCGGCGAGCATCGTGTCGAGCTCGACCTTCCGCCCGACGCCGCCCTTGAGCTTCTCCGCGCCCCCCTCCGGAGCGGCCAGGGCGACGGTCGCTCCGAACGGGTTCCGCGACGCCTTCGCCCTGAAGTCCACGCCTCCGAACGTGAACCGCCTGACGTTCCCCGTGTCCGCCAGCGACTCGAAGTCCGAATCGGCGAAACGGAGCCGGCGCACCGACCCGTCGGTTCGTTCGACCGACCCGTTCGCGATCCGGACCGGGATCGCGGCACCGCGCACCACGTCCAGTGACTGGAACCGGGCCGACACGGTGTTGAGTAGCACCAGCAGGCCCAGCGGGAGCAGGAGCCCGCCCGCCATCAGCAGGATCGCGAGCAGAAGCCGCCTCGCCTGGTCGACGCCCCTCACGAGCGACGTCGACACCTGGAGGTCCGTCACGACAGGCGCGGCCTTGCCCGTCCGGGCCGAGAGGCGGATCACACCGTTGACGGTCGCGTCGGCACGTTCGGACGCGACGACCTCGATCGGGACGGTCAGCGACTGCCCCTTCGCGACCTTCAGGCAGGAGGCTTCGTCGACGGACTCCTTGCCGTCGATGCGTACCGACAGACCGTCGGCACCGTCGAATGTCGCCTTGTCGACCCAGACACAGCTGTCGGCGTCACCGCCGACGACGACCAGATCGGCGGAGGTGGAACCCTCACCTTCGATCGACGGCATGTCCAGCACGGCCGGAGCGAACTGCACGGCGCCCTTGGGACGACGGACCAGCACGGTCGAGCGAGGCGACCGGGTGGTCGTGCGGGCTCCGTCGACGGTGACGACGGTCAGTTCGGCGGACACGACGAACGCGTTCGCAGTCGTGGAGGCCGGCGCTTCGTAGCTGCCGACGAACGGTCCGACCGGCGGTCCCTTCAGGTCGACCGTGCTCCTGTCACCGCTGATCGGATCCTCCACCAACACCTTGGCCGTGGCGGATCGGACGAGACCCTTGGGCGAAGTCCCCTCGGGCAGTACGAGTTCGGCGGCGACCTGGGCGGGCGCCCCCCGCTCGAAACTGCCTTGCTTCATCTGCACCGAGATGTCGCTGAACAGGTACACCTGCAAGGTCGCCGGCTTGCCGACGAGTGCACCGTCCCCCTCGATCGTGACGGTCCACTGCCCCGTCCAGTCCGCCTTGCCCTCCGGACGATCGACCGAGGCCGCGAAACCACGCCCTGCGATATCGCTTGCGGTTCCGTCGATACCGGCAACGTCGAAGTCACCGGCACCGTCGATCACCGCATCTCCACCCGGACCGGAGATCCTCACCGAGACGCCGGTGGACGGACCGAGCGCGAGCACCCTGAAACGTCGTGTCAAGGCGTCCACCTGAAACTTCTGGCTTCCCTCCCCACATCCCTCGGAGCCGCAAACCGACGACTTCTCCGGTGGCGGGATCGGCGTTCCGCCGGCAGCCCTGGCCGTGATCCCGTCGAACCCGACGATCAGGGCGTCGGTGTCCGAGGCCTTGAGCAACTCCCCCGAACCGTTCGCCGAGACACGGCCGCAGGACCCGCCCGGGCCGCCGCCGGTCGTGATCGACTGGAGGAAGCCGTCTCCGGGGCCTTCGCTGTCGGGGCGGAGGATCACGCTCAACAGGACGACGTCGTCGCGGCGCAAACCGTCCGCTATGCCACCCGGCTTGCATGTGGCTTCGCGTCCGGCGGCCACCGCCTTGTCCGCTCCCTCCTTGGTGCGCAGGTCGGCACCGGGTGCGTAGCTCTTCGTGGTTCCTGCGGTCACCGCGGTCTTGGAGTTCCTGACGTTCACCACGTAGTCGCCGTCGGTGAACAGGATCAGCGCCTTGCAAGGAGTCCTGTCGAGGTTCGCCTCGACGTCGGCAGCGTGGGCCGAGAGGGCAGATCGGGCGCCGATCAGGGCGTTGACGATGTCGGTCTCGATCCCGTTCACCTTCTTGCCGAAGGTCTTCATCGACGTGCGGATCGTGGGAGCCGTCTGTTCGTCGAGGGTCGTCCAGGGCAGCGCCACCCGGTAACGGTCCGAGAAGGCTGCCACCTCGAGATCGACCTGCGTCCGGGTGGCGGCCGGGCCGGATGCCAACTCGATGAGTCCGTCGAGCGCGTTGACGGCGGCGTCGACGCGGAGGGCCTTGGGGTCGGTCTCCGTGAGCGAACGTGACTCGTCGAAGACGAAGGTCACGGCGAGGTGCTTGGAACCCTGGATGCATCCGGCGAGCGTCAGCAGTCCGCCCCCTCCCTCGGAGGAAACGCTCGAGGACTGGTTGGCGGCATCGGGTTCGGTCGTCGGACCCTGAGCGGCCGCGACCGTCGGACAGAGGAGGGCGAGGCAGACGGCCACCACGACTGCGCCGCAGATCGACCTGTGCCGGCGAACGCGGTCGACGTCGGGCGCTTTCACGATGCGAGCTCCGTAGCGAGTGGCCACACGTGGAGACCGGCGGCGATGACGGCGAGCACGGCGAGCGCGACGACGGCCGTGCGGAACATCCGTTGCGGAACGTAGAACGGGCTCCGACGCCGATCGAGGTCCATGCGGCGGACGAACCCGACGACGACGATCGGTACCAACGCTCCCGCCACGTACCCGATCACGTGCGCGGCTCCGGAGTCGGCCGGGATCAGCGGAATGCTCACCAACACGGACACGAAGCCGAGCGCGAGGATCGTCATCGGGGGTCCGACCCGGTCAGCAGCGGTCGCAGTGTCTTGTCCGCCCAACGCGTCCTCCCCTCGAACGATCCGCGGACTCTACAACCGCGACGCTACGACTCGGACGGAACATGACGGACCGTCCGGCGACCCAGCCAGGAACGTAGGCCCATTGCGTCCGTCGGCGCCGTCAGGAGGCGGATCTAAATCGGTCCGGGTGGCGCTGGGCCCAGGCGTGAGCGCAGGAACGGCAGCGTCGTACGACCTCTCCGTCGAGCAGGTCGATGGACACGACGACACCGGGCCCGTCACACCGCGGGCACGTCTCGTCGGGTAGGTCGGCCCGTTCGACCAGCGATCCCGTGAGCAGCCCGGTACCCGCCGCGAGCCCCTCGGCCTCCGCGAGATCGGAATCGATCTGGAGGACCTTGCGCCACTTCGCGGAACGCCAGAAACGAATACCGGACATACAGCGTTCAGACTAAGGGGACGGCGCTTCCGAGTCCTTGGGCCAAACGACTCAATCCGAGCACCTTCTCCGGTATCCGACTCCGATTGGTGAGAACACCAACGCACTGTGTGAGGAAATCGGACCTCAGATCCGCTCATCGCGACGAACCACCAGACCGTCTGTCGTCACCTTGTGGCCGGTGAGATTCCTGTCGTCGTGCCTCTGACGCCACGTCAGAAGGTCCCCGAGGAGGGACAGGCGCGCCTCGGCCGACTGCGGGTCGCCCGCCAGGTCCCTCAACCCGTACGGGTCGTCCCGAAGGTCGAAGTAGAGGCTGCTCCCGTCACCGAAGTGCACGTACTTCTCCGTGTGCGTACGGACGACATCGAGACAGCACTGTTCCATCGTCAGGCCGAAGAGGTCCTCGACGACGTGACGAACCGGGTCACGGAAGTCCCACTGCCAATGCGCGGCGCCACGCCAGTTCGCCGGGGCGCCTTCGCCTTCGAGGAAGGAACGGAGGGAACGACCGTCTGCTTCGACGGGAACCTCCGAGCCGATCCATTCACATATCGTCGGTAGCACGTCGACCGACTCCGTGAACGCGTCGACGGTCGTGCCGCGGGTCCCGTCCGCGGTCCTTCGAGGGTCGACCACGATCAGCGGCACGTGGAAACTCTCGTCCCACCAACCGAGCTTCTCGATGAGCCAGTGGTCGCCCATCTGGTCACCGTGATCCGACGTGAGCACGACCAGCGTGTCCCGACCGTGACCGGTGACGTCGAGGTGGTCGAGCAGGACGCCGAGTTGGTCGTCCACCTCGGACATGTTCCCCCAGTACGTCGCGCGGACCTGGCGTGCCTCGCGCTCGTCGATCGGACAACCGGTCACGTGAACCGCACCGGCGTGCAGGGGGTGCATGGCCGTCTCGGTGTCACGGTCCGGGAGGCGATGGAAGGGTTCGCCGTCGTCGGCGTCGTACCGGTCGTGGTACCCCTCCGGTGCCCGATACGGCGGGTGAGGCCTGAGATAGGAGACGTGGGCGAACCACGGGTCGCCATCGCGCCGGTCCAACCAGTCGCAGACCTGCCGGGTCAGGAAGGCGGTCTCGGTGAGGTGTGCAGGCACCAGGCCCGGGGCCCACGACGGGGCGTGGTCGTCGGATCCCGGGTAGCCGGGAATCGGGTCGAACAGCCGCTTCGGGTTCGACGGGACGTCGATCCCGTTCTCGGCGAGCCAGCGCAGCCAGGGTTCCTGACCGGCACCGGTGAGCAAGGTCCCGACCGTGAAGCCCGGTAGCACTCCCTCGTAGTCACGAAGCCTCGGGTCGGACGGGTCGCTGACGGTCCGGGGATCGACGGTCGTGTCGGTGTAGCCGAACAACGTCGGGTCGTAACCGGCCCGACGGGCGATCCGTGCGATGTTGTCGAAGCGGTCGTCCAGCGGTGTCCCGTTGTCCACGGACCGGTGGTTCATGAGGTACAGCCCGGTCAGGAGGGACGCCCGACTCGGTCCGCACGGTGCCGTGACCGACCAGTGGTTCGCGAAGCGGACGCCACGGGCGGCGAGAGCATCCAAGGTCGGAGTACGGACGACGGGATGGCCCGCGGCCGACAGGCAGTCACCGCGCCACTGGTCGACGGTTATGAACAGGACGTTCCCGGCGGGTCGGTTCATCGGTGCCTCACGACTGTCGACTCGGTCCGGCGGACACGCGGGGCACCGTAACCGCTGCGGTGGTGTATGCCGCGCAGCGCCCGGCTTCGTATCTTCGGGGCATGGACCACGAATCCTGGTTCCGTGTGAAGGTGGTCGTCCCCCACGACGCACCGACCGGCGAAGGGTCGGACCGGGAGTTGGAAGCCGAGCTGGTGGCCGACGTTCTCTGGCAGTGTGATCCGCCCGCGGTCGAACAACGCGACAGCGACCGAGTGACGGTGCTGCTCGCCGCGTTCGACTCTCTGACGGCCGCCGAGCGGGCACGCGACGCGGTTGCCGCGATGGGTGTTGAAGCGACTGTCGAACCCGTGGAGGACGACGGTCTCGATGCGTGGAGAACCCATGCGCGTCCTCATTCCGCCGGGCCGTTCACGGTCGTGGCACCGTGGGTGCCTACCGGGCCGCTGGAGGGGCGGCGTCTGGAGATCGATCCGGGTCGAACGTTCGGGTCGGGGTCGCACCCGACCAGCCGGCTCGTCCTCACCGAACTGGCGTCCATGGACCTTTCCGCATCGACCGTTCTCGACGTCGGCTGCGGCAGCGGAATCCTCTCGGTCGCCGCAGCACTGCTCGGCGCAACGAGGGTCAAGGGCGTCGACGTCGACCCGGAGTCTCCCGCCACGACGATCGCCAACGCCGAACGAAACGGTGTGGCCGGACTGCTCGACGCATCGAACGAACCGGTCGAGGAACTCGCACGCAGAGGCGACCGGTACGACGTCGTAGTGGCGAACCTCCTCGCTCCGATCCTCGTGGACCTCGCGGAGAGCCTCCAGGCCGTGACACGACCGGGGGGAAGCCTCGTCGTGTCGGGACTGCTGGCCGATCGATGGGAAACGACCATCGACGTTCTCACCGCGGGCTCCGACCTCACGCCGCGACCGCCCCGAATCGAGGAGGACTGGGTGGCGGTGAGGCTCGACCGCCTAACGGCTCCGGACACCACCGCTACCCTCCGATCATGACCGTGACAGCCGACGAGGAGATCCCCTTCGACGAGGAGGACGTTCGCCCGGCGACGGTCGCGTTGACGGATCTGACCGAGCGCGGAACAGGCTGGATCAACCTGATCCCCGAGGTGATCGACGGCTACGAGCCGCCGCCGAGGAACCTGTTCGCCTGGCTCTTCTCGAACCGTGGGGAACCGATCCCCCTGATCACCTGGACTCCGGCGGCCCGACCCGGCGGACGGGCGACGGTAGGGATCGCGCACGGTTCAGGTCCGCGTGCGGTTCCGCGTCTGGCCGAGGTCGGGCTCCCGCTTCCGGCCGGCTGGTTCAAGGCGACCGACCACGCCCGCCGCGGGATCGTGCTCACCGTTCCGGCCGATACCGATCGAGCGGAAGCGCTTCGTTGGCTGTTGGACGCGGCCCACGTCCTCTGTCCTGTTCCGCTCACGGGCAACTGGTTGGCACGCACCTACAGCCGGTGACCGAAAGTCGTTCGACAAGCTCAACGACCGGTCGTGGAAGTGTCCTCTATCCGGCGTCGGGGAGCTTCCCGGTCCGCGCGGCCTCGACCAGTGAGTCGAAGGTTTCCATCGTCAGTTCACCGCTGGTGCGGATCAGGACCTTGCCTGTGTCGTCCACGACGACGAAGTACGGGAAGGAACTCACGCCGAACAACCGCAGGGCATCGAGGTCCTGGGAGTCGGCCATCGTCGGGACGGTCCAACCGGCGTCCTTCAACCAGGTGCTCGGCGGATAGTTGGGGGCCTTCGTGTCGACCCGAGTCGAAACCCCGAAGATCTTGACGCCCTCGGGTTCGCCGTCGGCCGCGAAATGATCGACGAGACGGGGGATCTCGGCGCGGCAGTGCGGGCACCAGTGGGCCATGAAGACGATGACCTTCGGCCCGCCCGACGGTCCGATCGTGATCGGCTTTCCGTCGACCGTCGTACCCTTCATCTCCGGGATCGTCATCCCGACCGCCGGATCGGAGTCCGTCCCGATCGCCGGCAACCCACCCTCGATGAACGTGGGTGCCGTGGTCGACCCGCCGGAGGCCGGCTTGATGGTCTTGACGGCGGCGGTCTCGTCCTCGATCGGCGGCGCCGAGTCACCGGGACCTCGTGCGATGAACACGGCCAGAAGCCCGGCGATCACGACGACGACCAAGCCGACGATCCACACCATCGACGACGACCTACCGACCTCGTCGGGGCGCACGACGGGACCGGATCCTGAACGTGAGGGAGTCATGGGGCCTCCTGATCTCTGCCACCCGCGACTACGAGCAGCGTGACGATGAGAGCGAAACCGGACAGGGCCATCGCAGGGATCGTGACGTATCCGAAGTGCTCGACCCAGATGAGCGAACACGGGTTGAACGGGTCACACGAACTCGACGCCTCGAGGCTCGGGATCCGCTCGATCGCGAGGTGGTAGATCGAGATCGTCCCGCCGACGACCGCCACCGCCATCGACCCGACGCGCAGCAGGCGGATCCGGGTCGCGGCTGCGACGGCGAGGAGCACGACGAGCGGGTACATGGCGAACCGCTGGTACCAGCACAACCGGCAAGGCCGGAAGTGCGCCACCTCGGACAGGTACAGGCTCCCGAGCGTGCAGACCAGTGCGACCACCGCAGCGAGCGCGATCGCTTGCGGAGCGACGAGAGCACCCACGGCCTCGCGGCGACGCTCGACCACCGGCACGAATCGGCCCAGCACCCACGACCCGAACACCAAGGCGACCACCGACTGGGCGAACACCGCCAGCAGGGCGAAGAAGGTGGTGACGGTCTCGGGATCCAACCCGGCTCACATTAGAAGTACCGGCGCGCCGAACAGCAGGCGGTCCGGGGTGATCCTCGACACTCCACGACCGCAGCGACGGTCATTGCAGGACGGTCGACCGGAGTTCGCGCAGGGCCAGGTAACTGACCGGCACCGGTAGCCAATAGGTGAGAACCCGGAACAGGAACACCGCCGACAATGCGTCGGCGGCCGGAACGCCGACACCGGTCAGGGCCGCGGTCAGAGCAGCTTCGACCGCGCCGACTCCGCCCGGAGTCGGCGCGGCCGACGCGATGGTCGCTGCGGTCAGGTAGAGGAGTCCGAGCCTCGGGAACGCTGTCGCGATGCCGATCGCCCGGCAGCACTCGGTGAACATGACGACCGAGACGAACTTGCTCGTCGTGATGCAGGCCATCCCGACGACGAACCGGCCCGGCCGGCGGGCGAGGTCACGGATGCTCGTCCAGATCTGGCGAAGCGTCGTCACGGCCTTGTCCGCCACGTAGCGACGCCCCCAAGGTGTCAACCAGACGATCCCCGCGAGTACGAGGACCGACACGAGCGTGATGGCGAACACGTCGGCGTCAGGGAGCTGGAAGCCGACTCCCGACGTGGACGAACCCGCCCAGACGGTGAACGTGACGAGAACGATGACCTGGGCGAGACCGTTGGCGACGCTCGTTATCCCGACCGCTGCGGCAGCAGCACCCAACTCGACACCGCGCTTCTGGAGGTAACGGATCCGCAGCGCCATCCCTCCCGTGTTGGCCGGTGTGAACCGGTTCATGAACGTCTGGCCCATCATCACCAGGCAGAGCTGGCCGAACGGGAGCGGAGTGAGCACGACAGCGGCCGTCAGCCCGGCCGAGAAGACCCACGGCAGGAACGAGAGGACGATCAGTTCCGGATAGGCGGACGCCGGTACCTGCGCGATCGCCGATGCGATGAGACGCCAGCTCGCGGCGAACGACAGCAACGTGTACAGCAGCAGCACTCCGCCGACGACACCGAGGATCGCTCCCGGCTTGAGCCGTTCCAGGTCGAGCAGCTCGTAGTGGACGTCACCGGAGGCTGCGCTGAGGTGGTCACGGATCGCGGGAAGGAGGTCGTCGTGTCCCTCGAGCGACTCGCGAACGTCGACGGGCATCGCCAACGGCTGCGTGAGCGGCAACGCGGTAGCGAGCTCGGCCGGTGCCAACGCCCTGGCTGCCGCAGCTACGGCCCGATCGGCGCCCACCACCAGCGCGAGGCTCGTCACGAGCATCGCCACGTCCGCGGCGAGCAGTTCGGGTTCGGCCTGGTGGACGGCCCACCGGAAGTCGACGATCGTGACCCGGTCCGCTCGCGTGGCGTTCCGAGCCGCATCGGCCCGCTGCCCCTCCTCGGCCTGTTCCCACGCCCACCCGTCGCTCACCCCGTCCATCTCGACGAGGATCTGGGTCGTCGTCAGCCACCGGTGAGCGAGGCCGATGCGCCGCAGGCGCAGCACCTCGACCCAGATCCGGTCGAGAAGTTCGTCGGTGACCAGCTCCGCGGGGATCTCCGAGAGCCGCCGACCGGGTGCCGGGTCGAAGACGATCAACCCGTCGCCGTCGACGGTCGTGCCCACGGCGATCGGGTCCGGCCCCTCCACGCCGCGACGCCGAGCGAGCAGGGCCGACAGAACTTCGTTGCGGTTCAGGTCGTCGACGGACCAGCTGGTGCGGGTGTCCTCGAGTCCCTTCACCCGCAGCGTCTTGAGGAGCCGATGGACGAGGTAGGCGTCGCGTTCGTCACGCCCGGTCAGCTTCACCAGTCCCCGTCGCCCCTGGTCGGTCGCGGCGACGAACATGCGGGAGTGGCTCGCTCCGACGTCGACCGAGTGGATCTCGGCAGCGTCGAACCCTGACTCGGCCAACCCGATCAGCACGTCTCGACGCGAAGCCCGCCTACGGGGCGAGCCGAGCGCGGCAAGCACACCCGAACCGACCGCGAACCCCAACGAGATCGTCACCGCCAGATTCAGCGGCACCGCCACGGCAGTCACCACTCGCAGCAGTACCGCTACGGCCACGGTCCCCCAGATCACTCTCCGCCACCCCTGCGAGGTCGTCGGCCCGAGGACGACGGCACCGGCGACGAATGCGGCGATGAACGCCCCGGACGGGAATGCCGCTCCCATGAGCCACGCCCGCTGAAGGTTGACCGCGGCAACTCGCCCGGGAACCACCTCGTCCAACCAGCCCTGCAACGAGGCCATCAACACTGCTGCGGTACCCGTCGCCAGAAGCGCCGTGAGCATCGTGCGGCGCGGCCTCCGGACGATCGCGACGAGCAGCAGACCGCCGGCCACGACCATCCCGATCTGGGTGAGACCGATCAACGCCCCCCGCACGAGCTTCGGCAGGCGCCCCACCAACACCGCCACGTCCACCGACACCGATCGGACCTCGGTGGGATGGCGCAGGCTGAGAAGCAGCGACGCGCCCAGGACCAGCAGAGCGATCACGAGCCGGGCACCGTCGGCCGGATGGCGGCTCCACATCGGCCCCGAGACGAGGTCGTCGTCGGGCAGCACGTCGACCACTGGAAGCACTTCCCGATCCGACGACGTCACGGCCACGCCGTCAGTCTCGCGTCACGCTGGTCGAGGACGCTGCCTGATGCATGGACCTGGTCGATTCGGCGTTCGCCCGAGGTCGTCGACGCCGAGGTCGCTGCGATGCAGGACAGTCAGGTGGGAGCGATCACGACGACTCCGAGCCCCACGGCCAAGGATGCAAGCCGATCGTCGTAAGTGACGACACCGTCCAGGTCGTCACCGAGGTCGAGGGCCGCTGCGAGGTGCAGGGCGTCCAGGCTGCGAAGCAGGTCGGGTTCGAGCATCCCTGCCTGCTCGAACAAGGAGGTCGGGAGGGTGAGAAGAACCAGCGAGTCCAGCACCGCCCTCGCTTGCTGCATCTGGTCGGGGGCACCCCGACGCGTGGCTCGCAGGAGCTCGGTACGTAGCAGATCGCTGGACACGATCGGCTCGGTGGCCTCGAGCATCCACGAACGGAGCGCCTTCGATCCAACTTCCTCGACGACAAGCTTCACCGCTGCGGACGTATCCAGGTAGTACGCCACCGACGCGAGGCCTAGTACCGCTCGGATTCGCGCATCTCGGCCAGAGTCGCCGAGAGCGACGACCGACCGGACTTTCGCCGGGCCGGGCCAGGCAGCTCGGAGAGCTTCCTCCTCGGAGGCCGAGCACGGCCCGCTGCGATCAAGGCTTCGAGACGACCTCGCGCGATCGGAACAAGCTGGGCCACCGGCCGACCCCGATCGGTGATCGTGACTTCTCCCCCTGCAGCCGCCTCGGCGACAACCGCAGAAGCGTTCTGCTTCAGTGCTCTTACACCCACCTGACTCATGTGCTACATCGTAGCTCATAGGTCAAGTGGTCGCGATCGGTAGAACCGGCCGACACGAGCGTCGACATCGGTTGGCGAGCCTGCGACGGGACCCGCCATAGAATCGTTCGCTCAGCCAGAACCAGAGGCCGCTGGAGGTTCCTCCCGTGGTCGATTCCGGCGCCCGTCCTCGTAGCTCAGTTGGATAGAGCGACCGCCTCCTAAGCGGTAGGCCGCAGGTTCGATTCCTGCCGGGGACACTTTCCGCCCGCAACCGCCTCCCGGGTCCTAACTACGGGGGCGCTCGACCTTGCGGCGCCTGGCCAACTCCTTGAGCGTGACCACCAGGTCCGGGCCGGCGGACCACCCCGTGGCTCCGGTCACGGCGGCGACCTCCGGGCTCGCTACCGCCTGGCCGCCGAGGAGGATCGGTACGTCGGCGAGGACCGCGCGCACCGCGGCGACCAGTTCCGCGGCGCTTCGCCAGCAGTCCGACGTGGTGACCGATACGCACACGGCGACTGGATCGTCGACGGACTCCACCGCAGCCACGACGTCACGAGGAGCGCTGTCGGTGCCCAGTTCCAGGACCCGGAAACCACCGTGACGGACGATGTTCGAGACGATCGACAAGGCGAGTCCGTGGTGCTCGCCGGGCGGCGACGCCAGTACGACGGTGCCCAGCTTCCGTCCCCGATGCGGGATCTCCCCGCCGAGCCGCGCCACGAGGCGACCGGCCGTGGTCACCGCCAGCCGGTGCTCCATCGCCGTGTCGCCGCCCGGCACCGAGCCGACTGCCCGCGCCACCACGTCGAGGTGCACCTCGTCGAAGCCGATTCCACCGTTGCGTGCATCCCGCACGACCGCCCACGCGGCGACCTCGTCCCCTGCCGCGAGCGGTGCCACGAGTCGGCTCGACCAGTCGACAGGTTCTGTCGTCGGTGCGGGTTCCGAGCGGAACTCCTCCACGTCGCGACGGTCCACGAACCAGCTGGACCCCACCTGATGGGCAGGGAGACGGCCGTGGCGCACGTACCGGTAGGCAGTCATGTAGTGGACGCCGAGCAGCCTCGCCACCTGCTTGAGGTTCAACGAGTCTTCGGTGACGTTGGATGCGGTTCCGATTGCCATGTGACGTGCGCCCGCGTCGGTGATCTGCCTGACGGCGGTGTCCTGGCTCCCGGGCCTGGTGGCCACGCCCGCCCGACCTTCGCCAGGTGGCCAGGCGCAGCTTCTCCCCGGTGACAGTTGCGGGCACAGCCCCGGACTCGCACCGGGTTCCCGACGTCGCTCCGAACG
>JAGQSN010000078.1 GCA_020439555.1 Acidimicrobiales bacterium
GTTGGTGAAGTCCCGGGTGAAGTAGTCGTCGAGGCCACGGGTTCCGCCGGGGTCGGTCCGGTTCGGCCAACTCGCTGTCGCCCCGGCCCAGGAGGCGAGCTGTGCCGGGTCAGCGTGACCGAACGGGCGCTCGAGCGATTGCCCTTCGCCCGATCCGAACCCGTCGGTGGACAACATGAAGTTCTGTACTCGCAGAAGTTGGGTCATTGCTTGCTCCTGGGGCGTCTCTGAGGTCGGAATTCGTGGGGGTCAGGTGGTCTGGTCGGGAGTGGCGAGACCGATGGACGCGTAGTGCTGTCGGGCAGCCGCAAATGCGTCCCAATCCCACGGCACCGGCCTCCCCGAGAGTGCCGGTTCGAGCCGGGCGAACGACGTCTGCAGCCCGACTACCCAGCAACCGTCGACCGCAGCGGTGACGTCGTCGACGTGTTGGGTGAGGCGCAGGATGCACCCGTCGCTGACCGGCTGAAGCTCCCACAGGAGGGTCGATCCGGCGACGATGTGGGTGTGTTCGAACAGAAGCGGTGCCTCCACCCGTAGGACCGTCGCTGTCATCGGTGGTGGTTCGCCGCTGGGACTCGTGAAGACGATCTGTCCGCCTTCCCGAAGGTCGACGGTGATCTCCGCTTCGAAAGGCAGCCACCAGTCCGCGAGACGTTCCGGGTTGGTGATCGCGTCCCACACCGCAGCGACGGGGAATCGCAGGTGGCGCTCGAAGCGGATGACGCCGCCCGCGGCCGTGCGTTCGAGCGTGCCGTCGTATGACGCGGTGGCGTCGGTCATCGGGGTTCCTCGGTTTCGGCGTCGAATGGCTCGGTCGTGCGTTCGAGATGCCGTTCCAGAGCGTCGAGCCGGTTGGCCCACTCGCGTCGATAGGGCTCCAGCCATGCGTCGATCTCCATGAGTGGCTCAGGCCGCAGACGGTAGAGCCGTCGCTGCGCGTCACGTCGCACCTCGACGAGGCCAGCGTCGCGCAGCACCTTGAGGTGCCTCGACACTCCGGGCTGGTGCATGCCGACAACCTCGACCAGTTCACCGACCGAGCGCTCCCCGTCCCGAACCGCATCGAGGATGCGACGCCGCGTGGGCTCCGCGATCACGTCGAGGACTGTGAGTGTCGAACTCATTCCAAGAGAATATGCAGAGTCATATATATGTGTCAACCGATCTATGATGGATGGCACATCCCGTGCCGGTAGGACACGCGTCGTCGCGATTCGGCTAGACCCAAGTTCTTGAACTGGCCCGCCGATGCCGCACGGTTCGTGGACCCCGGACCGATGACCGAACTCGAACTCGGTGACCATCGGATCGTCTCTCTGTCCGGTGACCCTGAACGGATCGCCGAGATCCTCCACGGCGTATTGATCCATGAGTTCCTAGGTTCGCTCTACGGCGTCGAGATCGAGCTCGGAAGCGACGCGGTGAACCTCCACCGGGCTCGGGACATCCTCTCCCTCGCCGGTGACGCTCCGTTGCACGAGGTCCGGACTCCTGCCGAGCGGGTGCCGTCGAACTGCCGGCAGTTCAGCGTCGTGGCCACCGCCCTCTTGCGGGCTGCTGGAGTCCCGGCCCGCGCGAGATGTGGGTTCGGCGCCTACTTCGTGCCGGGACAGTTGGAGGACCACTGGGTCGTCGAGGTCTGGGATGCAGCAGTGGGTCGGTGGCGACTGGTCGACGCGCAGGCGGACGAAATCCAGCGCCGAGCCATGTCGATCACCGTCGACGTCCTCGACCTACCCAGGGATGCCTTCGTCGTCGCCGGTGATGCCTGGCTCGGTCACCGGTCTGGGACGATCGACGCAGATCGGTGCGGTCTCACAGTCCTGGACGAACACGGTGACTGGTGGATCGCTGCCAACCTCATTCGTGATGTCGCCTCTCTGCTCGGCGTCGAGACACGTCCATGGGACGTTTGGGGTGCGATGCGCGAACCCGGCGAGGCGATACCCGACGACGACCTCTCGCTGTACGACCGTCTGGCTGCGCTTTCGGTCGGCGGTCTCTCCGGGGGCACCCCGTCGGCCGCGGATCTCGACGCACTCGCAGAGTTGGTCGCCGGTGACGACCGGTTGCGAATCCCTGACGAAGTGTTCAACGCGACGCGAGGCCGCGTGGAGCCCTTACCCCGCATGGGTGGCTAGTGGTCTACGTCGTGGCGAACTCGAACGTTCGGCAGCTAACCGCGGACAAGGGGCGTAGGTTCGGCCCATGAGATACGGCATCAACGGATCCGGACGGATGCTCACCAACGGAGTCCAAGGTGTGCTCGAGGACCTGAAGACTGCCGAGGTCGACGGCTTCTCGTCGTATTGGGTCGCGCAGGTCGGTCTGATCGACGCGTTGACGTTGCTGGGAGCGCATGGTCGGACGGGATCGTCGATGGCGCTCGGCACGGCCGTCATCTCCACGTGGGAACGCCACCCACATGCCCTGGCGACCCAGGCGCTGACCACCCAGGCGCTCGTCGGCGACAGGCTCGTCGTGGGCATCGGGGTCAACCATCGGCCGCACGTGGAACAGAGTCTGAGGATGAACTGGGACCGCCCGGTCCGACACATGTCCGAATACCTTGCGATCCTTGGCGACCTGCTCGCGGGTGGTGCAACGTCGCGCCAGGGTGACATCTGGTCCTTCGACGGTCAGGCGGCACGGCCGTCCGACGGGGTCCCGAAGGTGATGATCGCTGCGCTCGGCGAGCAGATGCTGCGCCTCGCCGGACGACGGACCGACGGGACGATCCTGTGGTGCGTGGGACCGGAGACGATCCGAACCCACATCGCGCCGACGATCAACCAAGCAGCCTCGGCCGCCGGACGACCCGCCCCTTCGATCGTGTGCTCGCTGCCCGTCTGGGTCACGGACGACCCGGCGCCGGCACGCGAGTTCCTCGCTGCGATCCTCGCCGACTACGCGACCTTGCCGAGCTACCGGGCGATGATGGACATCGAAGGAGTGCACGGCCTCGGTGACCTGTCGATCGTCGGTCCCGAGGACGAGGTACGAGAGCAACTGGCCCGCGTCGAGGCTTCTGGCGCCACCGACTTCACCCCGGTGCCGATGGGAGGTAACCCGGACGAGGAAGCAAGGACTCGGTCCGTGCTCCTCGAAGCCATGTCGGCCACCTGAACCGATGAATCGGCTGGGATCACATCGAGTTCGCATCGTGAAGGGTCAGTTCCGGACTAGCTGCCACGGGTGCCCGGCTAGTCCTCGATGACGTCCTGGCCATCCGCTCGGAGTCGTGCGATGTTGTCGAGCATCGACTGGAGCACCTCGGGTGGATGGGCCTCCCACGCCTCGATCTCCCCGACGATCGTCATCGGGTGACGCGTTCGATAGGAGCGGGTGACGTTGCCGGGGAACTTCTTGTTCGTGACGTTCGGGTCGTCCTCGAACGGCCCGGTCGGTTCGACGACGTAAACGTGGCCCGGACCGTCGCCACCGCGAAGAGCCACGGACAACTCTGCTCCCCAGACCGCTGGTTCGAGCAGTGCGGCGAAGT
>JAGQSN010000079.1 GCA_020439555.1 Acidimicrobiales bacterium
AGCAGCGGTTCGCCACCGGTGAGGCGGACCTTGCTGACGCCCGCGTCGGCGAACGCCCCTATCACCCTCGAAAGCTCGTCGATCGACAGGAACGAACCGTTGGGGAGCCACTCGTAGTGCTCCTCTGGCATGCAGTAGGCGCAACGAAGGTTGCAGCGGTCCGTGACCGACACCCTCAGGTCACGGAGCGGCCGCCCGCGGAGGTCGACCACGGGAACCGTCTCGGGATCGGGCGGCCCGTCGAGGCCGATCCGGGCGAGGCTGCCGTCGAGGAGCCGCACCGCACTCGCCTGCGCGGGGCTCATCGGCACCTCGTTCCCGGCCGGTTCGAACCGGCTCTTCTCCGTCCAGACATGGCCTGCAAAGCAGTCATCGTACCATTCGACCTACGAGACCCCTCCGGCCGGGATCCACTGGCACACCCGGTCATCCACGACGACGAGGCATCCATGCGAGACATCACGACCAAGCCGACGACCCTCCGCCGCGCCACCGCGTCGGCGACCATCGACGTGACCGCCGAAGGGGTCGCGCTGGTACGCGACGGGAAGGTCGAGAAGGGAGACGTGTTCGAGTGTGCCCGGGTGGCGGCCCTGCTGGCGGTGAAGCAGACGCCGATGGTCCTCCCCCACTGCCATCCGATCCCGATCCTCGACACAGAGGTGAGCTTCGAACTCGGCGAGGCTGACATCACGATCCGGGCGACGGTCACCACGATCGCAGCGACCGGCGTCGAGATGGAGGCGTTGTCAGCAGTCAGCGAGGCCGCCCTCTGCATCTACGACATGCTCAAGGGTCACGTCGGTCACGCCTTGGAGGTCCGTGGCGTCAAGCTCGTCGAGAAGCGGGGCGGCAAATCGCAGTTCGGGCGATCCGTCGACGGCGCTACCGCCGCAGTTCTCGTGCTGTCCGACAGCGTCGCTTCGGGGGCCAAGCCCGACACGGCCGGGCGGTCGGTCGTGACAGCTTTGGAGGGCGCTGGCTTCGAGGTCACGTCGTACGAGGTCCTGCCCGACGAACCGGCCGACCTCAGCGCACGGCTCGAAGCACTGCTGTCCACGAAACCCGACGTGATCCTCACCTGCGGCGGGACCGGCGTGGGGCCACGTGACAAGACGGTGGAGACCGTCGCCCCGATGATCACCACACCGCTGCCCGGGTTGATGGAGGCCGCCCGGTCCTTCGGTCAGGCTCGCACCCCTTACGCGATGCTCTCCCGTGGCGTTGCCGGGCTCGTGGACTCGACCGTCGTCATCACGCTGCCGGGCAGTCGTGGCGGGGCGGAGGAGACGATGTCGGCGATCCTCAGTGGTCTCGTCCACCTGATCGAGGTACTGCACGTGACGCGACCTCACGACGGCGGCTACGAGTAGCCGTCGCTCGCTCGTTCGCGGTCCGGCCACATCTCACGATTCGAGGTCGTCGAGGTCGGAGGGAGTGTCCACGTCCACGAACGAACCGCCCGTAGGGTCGACCTGCCGCCACGCATCGTCCTCCAACCAGCGGACGTCCAGTTGGTCGAGCAGTGCCATGAATCGACGTTCGCCCGTCTCGACGAGCCGGGACGCGGCGGTCAGCGCAGCCGCGGTGCGATAGCAGGCGACCAGCGGCTCGGCCCGTCCGTCTCGACGCGGGACGACTGCGTCGCTCACGACCCCGACGGCGGTGGACCGCAGCGTTTCCACGAGGAGCGAGAGCAGGCCGGCCGACAGACGCGGGTGGTCACCACCCAGCACGAGCACCAGTTCCGTCTCCACCTCGTGGAGGCCGTGCTCCAACGCTACGAGCGGTCCCTGATGGCGCTCCGGTTCGAGTACCCGACGGCACCCGCCCGGGGCCCACGGACCGACGACGACGGTCGAGGACACGAGCGGGACGGTCACCTCGACCACACGATCGAGGATCGTCCGACCACCGAGAAGTGCTCGGGTCTTGTCGCTGCCGAACCGACTCGACGCGCCACCGGCCAGCACCAGCGCCGTCACGTCCTCGACGACCACGTCACTCTCCTGCCGGCCCAGCCGTGAAAACCCGGCCACAGAGGTCCACCGACGTCACGACGGGTAGGCCGTCACGTCGGTCGCCTTCACCGTCGCCCACACTTCTGCCCCCTCGACCAACCCCAGCTCCCCGACCGCTCCGGTGGTCACCTCTGCGACGACACACGGTTCGCCCGACAGGCGAACCCGAACCCTGTCGCCCATCAGGTCGAGAGAGTCGACCGTCGACCGCCAGCGGTTCCTTGCGCTCCCCTCCGGCCGGTCGTGATGGAGCGTGACCGAACGAGGCCGGATGAGAACCAGAGCAGGTCCCTCCACCGGATCGGCCACCGCCACCGTCCCACCCCCGTCGAGTCGGACCTCGTGCCCGGACCCTTCGCCGCGCAGCAGGTTCACGCCCAAGAGTTCCGCCACGTAGGGGGTACGGGGTCTCGCCACGACTTCGCCGATCGTCCCCGCCTGGGTGACCTGTCCTGCCTCGAGGACGACCACGCGGTCCGCCAGCGCGAGGGCGTCGAGCGGGTCGTGCGTCACCAGCAAGGTCGCGCCGTCGAATCGTTCGAGGTGGCTGCGCAGGTCGCGACGCGTGGCGGCGCGTGTCGCTGCATCCAACGCGGCGAGGGGTTCGTCCAGCAACAACACGTCCGGATCGACGGCGAGCGCCCGAGCCAATGCGACACGCTGGGACTGTCCCCCCGACAACTCCGTCGGCTTCGCAGCAGCGTAGGAGGCGAGGCCGACCCGTTCGATCCAGGCGGACGCGATCGTCCGGGCCTCGCGGCGGCCGATCCCGCGGGAGCGCAGCCCGAACGCGACGTTCTCGAGGACACTCAGGTGGGGGAACAGGAGGTAGTCCTGGAACACCGTCCCGACAGGTCTCGCCTCCGGGGCCACGAACATCCCCTCGGAACTGTCGACGAGAACGTCCCCATCGAGGGATACACGTCCCTCCTCGACACCACGCAGTCCGGCGACGACTCGGAGCAACGACGTCTTCCCGGCCCCGTTGGGACCGATGAGAGCGACGACCTCACCCCGCGCCACCTCGAAGGACACGTCGAGATCCAACGGCCCGACGACTGTCCGACACGAGACGGTGAGCGTCACGACGCCCCCAACCAACGTTCACGCAGCCCGACGATCACCACGAGCGACACCGCCAGCAACACGAGGCTCAACGCGACGGCCACGTCCGGACGGGACTCGAGCTCCAGGTACACGGCGAGCGGCAGAGTCTGTGTTCGTCCCGCGATGTTGCCGGCAAAGGTGATCGTCGCCCCGAACTCGCCGAGCGCCCGCGCCCAGGACAGCACCGTCCCCGCGACGACGGTCGGAAGGATCAGGGGCAACGTGACCCGACGGAACACGGTGAACGGACGCGCCCCGAGCGAAGACGCCGCTTCCTCGTAACGACGGTCCATGGACCGGAGACCGGCCTCGACGGTGACGACGAAGAACGGCAACGCGACGAAGGTCTCCGCGAGGATCGTCCCTGTGGTGCTGAAGGTCAGTTGAAGGCCGAACCAGTCGTAGAGGTGCGAGCCGACCAGCCCACGCCGTGAGAACGCGGACAGCAACGCCACGCCACCCACGACGGGGGGCAGCACCAACGGCAGCAGGACGAGGCCGCGCACGAGTGAACGGCCCGGGAACTCGACCCGAGCGAGGAGCCACGCGAGCGGCAGCCCGAACGCGATCGACAGAGCCGCCGCGCTCGTGGAGCAGACCAACGAGAGGCGCATCGCCTCCATGGCCTCCGACGAGGTGAGATCGTCGGCCAGCGAGCCCCAGGCCGCCCGCCGGGCGAGCCCCGCCAACGGGACGGCGAAGAACAGCACGGCCACCGAAGCCACCGCGATCAGAACGATCGAGGGGCGGCGGCCGCCGGAGGTCACGGGAGGACGAACCCTGCCTTCTGCAGGACGATGTCCCCGGCGTCGGACTGGACGAACTTCACGAAGTCACGGGCGACGTCGCGATGGGAGGTGCCCTTCACGACCGCGATCGGATAGTCGGCGATGACGTTGTCGGCTTCGGGGATCTCGACCGTGTCCACCTGGTCTCCGGCCACGACGGCGTCGGTCGCGTAGACGATCCCGGCGTCCGCGTCACCTTGGCTGACAGCAGCGAGCGTGGCACGGACGTCATCGCCGCGGTGGATCCGATCGGTCGACAGTTCGATGTGTGCATCACCGAGGGCCTGCTCGGCGTACTGACCGCAGGGTGCCGTGTCGACGCACAGCGCCACGAAGTCCAGGTCGGCGAGGTCGGCGAGCCCCTTCACCTTGTGGGGGTTCCCGGGCTTGGTGACGATGACCAGTCGGTTGCGGGCGAACACCGTCGGCGACCCGTCCAACAGGTGCGCGGAGGAGAGACGGTCCATCGAGTCGGTGTTGGCGAAGGCCACGACGTCGGCCGGCGCGCCACCCTCGATCTGGGCCGCGAGCGCTCCGGAGGATCCGAAGTTGAGGTCGATCTTCACGTCCGGGTGCATGGTGACGAAGCGGTCACGGATCCCGGTGAAGACCTCCGTGAGCGACGCAGCAGCGGAGACGGTGATCTTCCCGGAGAGCGGGGCCGACGAGGACGCAGCCGTGGTCGCCGGCGCGGCTCCACCGTCGCTGTCCTTCGAGCACCCTGCGAGCAGCATCGCGACCAGCCCGAGAGCCAGTACGAGGGTCGCAACAGACGTCTTCCGTCCGGAGCGATCGCCGCGCGTTTCGCGGTGGTTGCGTGCGTTCACGAGTCCTCCTAGCCGTTCCTGGCGAGTCGCCGCCTCTTCGTCGCCGACCATCCCTGGGCGGCCAGACCCACGAAAGTAGCTGTCCACGCGACGAACGCGACCACCAACACGAGCTTGGGCAGCCACCCGATGTGTGCGAGACCGATGGCCTTGCGCATGCGGTTCGTCGAAGCGCTGTACATCCCCAGAGGGAAGACGAGGGACCAGTAGGACGGCAGGTAGCGCAGTGGCACTCGACGAACGATGTGGCGCCACACGCCGATGGCGATCATCACCGGAAACCAGAAGGTCGAAGTCGCCCAAGCCATCGTCACGACACCTTCGATCACTTCACCGAGTCGGTGGATCCGTGGCGCGAGGTCTCGTACCAACAGAAGGTTCGACCCGGCGAGCACGGTGATGGCGACCGCACCGGCCGCGATCCAGGCCGGCGGATCGGCCTCGGTCGGCTCCAACGGCTGGAAGGTCCAGCGCAGGAACAGCATCGTCATCACGATGAGATACAGGACGAGGCCGAGGCCGAACGCGGCAATACACACGAACGCGTGGAAGTCGCTGCGCATCTCGGGCACGAGCACCGCTCCCGTGGCCGCGATCGACTCCACGGAGACGGCGAGAAGGAACCACGAACCATTGATCCCGGCACCTAGGTTCGGCTTCTCCGAACGGAGGATGTCGGAGATCAGGGCGCTGTAACCGAGCACGACGAACAGCGGCAGAGACGCCCACCAGAGCACCTCGGCGATGTCCCACCAGCCGTGGATCAGCACCGACGCCGCGGCCAGAACGTTCATCCCCGCGACCAGGGTCAGGTACCCGAAGCCCTTCGCGTGGTTGGTCAGGTCCGCCAGGAAGTAGTCCCGGTACAGGATGATCCGGAGCACGAGAAGCACGAGCAGGATCACGAACGCGGCCGCGGCGAGCGCGTAGAGGGCCTCGGCGAGCCAGTCGATGCCCTGCTGGTTCGACGCGGTAGCGATGATCCCGGTCGCCATGACGAGCGCGAAGTAGGCGGGCGGCATCGTGGCGATCGGACTGGGCCGTCCAGCCTCGCGAGTCGCCGCCGTCATGGGGTCAGGGCCTCAGGTAACGCAGGAAGGCTGCAGAAGCCACGAACAGCAGGACGGAGACCGTCGCCGTCGCCCACGCGACGGACTCGGAGTCGGTGATGAACGCCTCGACCGCGACGGTGACCAGGAACACCTGGAACGCGACCAGGATGATCACGTAGATCGAGACAGCGGAGGACGACCGCCTGACGCGCTCGGACTCCCTCACGACTACTCGCCCACCTTCTCGCCGAGCGCCCAGATCTTCCCGTCGTCGCGCACCTCCACCTCGATGCGCCCCAGCGGCCGGGTCGGCGGGCCTGAAATGACGTCACCGGTCTTCACCTCGAAGTTCCCTTCGTGGCAAGGACAGTGCCAGCGTTCCTCCTCGGGCTCGTAGTAGACGACGCAGCCCAGGTGGGTGCACTTCTGGCTGAACGCGACGAGTTCAGTATCCGATAGGCGCAGGAGGACGGCCGGGTCGTCGTTGTCGGGGTAGCGGAAGAGAAACGGCTCCCCCACGACGACGTCCGCCAGGGCGACGATCGCCCGAGGCTTACCGGTGTTGATCGTGCGGAGTTGGGTCCAGGCTGCAATGCCGACGTTTCCCGCCGCGATCGCACCAGCGCCTGCGACCAGGTACCGCGCGAAGTCGCGCCTCGTCACCTCCTCCTCCGACAGTGCCTGGAACGGAAAGTCGCGTTTCCAGATCGGGTCCTTGCCGTCGCCGAGGTCTTCCTCCGGGCCATCGGCCGGAGCGAACGGATCGCTCACGTCTCTGCCTCCTCCAGACCGAACGGGTCGTCGAGCCAGCTCCGCTGCTGGCCCGTCACCACGTCGATGGGGCCTTCGGCCATGTCGTCGATGACCGTGTACACCTTGGTGCGCACCTGCTGACTTCCGAAGCGGTACTCGCGGATGAGTGCCCCGGTCCGTCGCTCACGGAACTCGTCCTTGGTGCCGTACCAGAGGGCCTCGCTCGGGCAGACCGACGCGCACATCGGCGCGTATCCCTCCGAGGTGCGGTCCTGACACATGTCGCACTTCATCATCTGGTCGAACTCGGCGACGTACTTCGGAACGCCGAACGGGCACGCCAGGACGCAGTTCGAACAGCCGATGCAGCGCGGCTTCAACGACGACTGCACCACGCCGGCTTCGGTCTGCTTGATCGCGTCCGCCGGGCAGACCTCGGCGCACGTTGGGTCCACGCAGTGCATGCACACCATCGGTGCCGTCTGGGTGGTGGTCGCCCTGTCGATGCGGTCGAGGTGGATCAGTGAGCGACCCCGGTGGGTGCCGCACTCGGCGCATGCCTGCACGCACGCCTCGCAGCCGATGCAGCGACTCTGGTCGACGACGAAGACGGGCATCTCGCCCAGGCCGTAGTGGGCCAGCTTCAAGACGCACCCTCCTTCAGCTCCATGTCCCGGGTGTCCTCGATGGAGGTGTGACCGGTCGCCTTCTCGACCCGCACGGCGGCGACCTTGAACTCCGGCATCTGCGAGTACGGGTCGACGGCCCGGATCGTCAACTGGTTCACCGACTGCTTGCCCGCCCAGTGGTACGGGATGAACACCGTGTCCGGACGGATCGTGTTCACGACATGCGCCGGAACCTTCATGGAGCCTCGCCGTGAGGTGACCACGACGATGTCACCGTCAGCGATGCCGAGGGACTCCGCGAGGCGGGGGTGCATCTCACAAAGCGGCTCCGGGTACTGCTTCACCAGCGCGGCGATCCGGCGCGTCTGTGTTCCCGACAGGTACTGGGAAACCACCCGGCCCGATGTCAGCAGGATCGGGTACTCGTCGTCGACGACGTCCGCCGAGGGTTTGAACGGCACCCCGTGGAACCGGGCACGACCGTCGGGGAAGTTGAACTTGCCGCCCTCGTAGAGGCGAGGGGTTCCTGGGTGGCCCACCTCCGGGACCGGCCAGAAGAGGCCGAACTCGTCTTCGATGCGCTTCCAGGTCGCACCCGTGTAGTCGGCAGAACTTCCTGTGCTCGCCCGGCACAGCTCCTCGAAGATCTGTTCGGTGTTCTCGTACGGGAAGTAGTGGCCCTTGCCGAGTCGCTGCGCGATGTCGAGGAGGATCTCCCAGTCCCGCCGTGCTTCGCCGGGAGGTTCCACCGCCGCGTTGATCTTGATGATCCGACCTTCGCCGCTCGTGGTCGTCCCTTCGTCCTCCTCCTGGAGCGACCCGGGCAGGACGATGTTCGCGTGCTGACCAGTCTCGGAGAGGAAGAAGTCGATGACCGCGTAGAACTCGAGCTTGTCGAGGGCCTCCCGGGTGAAGTTCGCGTCCGGGGAGGAGACGAGCGGGTTGAAACAGATCGACAACAGTCCCTTGATGCGACCGGCGTGGATCTGCTCGATCATCTCCACCGCGGGGACACCGGCCCCGGGGATCTCCGACTCGTCACACCCCCAGGCCTCGGCCACCACCTTCCGGTGCTCCGGGTTGGTGATGTCCCGGTTGCCCGGGAGCTGATTGCACTTGTGGCCGTGCTCACGGCCGCCCTGACCGTTGCCCTGCCCGGTAATCGTCGTGACACCGCAACCCGGCTTGCCGAACTTGCCGGTCGCGAGCCCCAGGTTTATGGCCGCCAGGACGTTGTCGACACCCTTGGTGTGCTGTTCGATCCCACGGGCGTGCAGGAGCATCCCGGTCGCGGCGGTTCCCCAGATCTCGGCCGCTTCCTCGATACGTGCAGCGGGAACTCCGGTTATGTCCGACGCCCATGCCGGGGTCATGTCGGCGACAGCCGCTGCCGCCTCGTCGAAGTGCAGGGTGTGCTGCTCGATGAAGTCGTGGTCGAGCAGGTCCCGGCGGATCAGTTCGTGCAACACGGCGCCGAACAGCGCCGAGTCCGTGCCAGGACGGACTGGCAGGTAGAGGTCCGCGGTACGGGCCAGCGGGACGATCCGCGGGTCCTGGGCGATCAACTTGGCACCGCGGTCGCGTGCCCGCCAGATGTAGCTCGTCGTGATCGGGAACGTCTCGGCGATGTTCGTGCCGGCGACCCACACCACGTCCGCGAGCGGAATGTCGGCCCACGAGTTCGAGGCACGGTCGATACCCAGTGCCTTCTTGTTGCCGACGCCGGCGGAGACCATGCAGTAACGGCCGTTGTAGTCGAGGTTCGCGGTGTGCAGAGCGAGGCGGGCGAACTTGCCGACCAGGTACGACTTCTCGTTCGTGATCGAGACCCCGGACAACATCGCGAACGAGTCGTCGCCGTAGGCGGCCTGGATGCGCTTGATCTCCGAGACGACCCGGTCGAGAGCCTGGTCCCAGGAGATACGCCTGAATCCTCCCGGTGCGGTCTCGTCGCGCTCCATCGGGTGCATCAACCGATCGGGATGGTTGCCCTGGAGGTATCGCTTGACGCCCTTCGGGCACAGCTTCCCCTCGTTGAACGGGAACTCGTACCAGGGTTCGAAGCCGACGACCGCGTTGTCGTGGACCTTCAGTTTGATCCCGCACTGCTGGCCGCAGAAGCAGCAATGCGTCTTGACCACCTTGTCGATCTCGACGTCGGCGTCCCAACCGCCGGGCGGAGCCTCGTTCAGGTGAGGTCCGTAGAGCTCGATCAGTTCCTCTTCGGTGACCGGCAGTCGAGCCATCAGCCGAAACCTCCTACGCGTACGGACTGGGCGAGCGTCACCTGGGCGCGACGACAGCGCGGGCAGGTCTCCTGGTAGTGACCTCCGCCTTCGATCGAGTAGTCGAAGCCGAGTTGCGGAAGGATCTCCTTGAGGTCCGAGATCTGCTGCACGCTGGCGAACGGTTCTCCGCAGCGGCGGCACTCCTGGGCCGGGCCTTCCTCGTTCGCCTGCTTGTAGTAGGCGACCCCGAGATTCCCGGGCCGTTGGAAGATGTGGAACAGCTTGCCGAACGGGATGTACGCGAGGCCGAGGATCACCGTCAACGCGTGGATCGTGTTGAGCGCCGAGTAGTACTGGCCGTGCAGCCAGATGCTCGAGACGGTGAGCATCAGGCCCGTGACGGACACGGCGAACAACCCGGCGAGAGCGAGGAAGTCGCCGGAACGTTCGACCGCCATCGCCCCGGGGTCCCGCAGCCGGCGGCGCAGGAAGATGAACACGCCGCCGAGCACGAGCACCGCCGAGATGTCGAGCGCGTGGAACATCAGCCAGCCGAAGATGCTCGGCGCGTCGAACTTCAGGGTGCCGACCCGTGACAGGTACACCTGGTAGTGGTCCGCCTGCTGACCGACGCTCTCGAAGTGAAGGAGGCCGAGGGTCAGAGGGATCGTGACGAGCCCGGCGAGGATGCACCCCCAGAACACGAGTTGGTGTGCAACCCAGCGCGCGAAGGAGCGGCGGCGGATGAAGCTCTGGGCGAGAATGTTGGTCGCGACCAGCGACGGCAGGGCGGCCGCGTTGCGGGCCTTGCGCTGCCGGAACGCGTCCCAACCACGGCGATGGAGCATCTTCGTCGGCGGGCGGCGCAGCCAAACCGAATAGCGGTACAGGATCCCGAACACCGAGAAGATGACGCCGAAGAGGTATCCGGTCAGAGCGGCGTCGAACCAGACCAGGCGGTCGCTGCCGATGAAGGTGAGGGCGATGACCACCGCTACGCCGACGAGCCCCCAGGTCAGGCCCCGTCGGTCGAGTCGGTTGTCAGCTGAGCTCACGTTGGCGACCATAGCGCCGCGCATCCCCTGATCGCCCGACGATGTGGAAGCCGCTGTCGACGCAAGGCGAGTTCGAGATCGCGAGATCCTTTCGACTCGCTGCGCTCGCTCAAGGATCGGGGTCTTGGCGCTCGCTCAAGGATCGGGGTCTTGGCGCTCGCTCAAGGATCGGGGCATTGGCATTCGCTCAGGGATCAGTTCCGCTGGTTGAGCGAAGTGAAGCGAAGTCGAAACCATTGGCGGACAGGGGTTGACCTGGGTTTCTCTATGGTATGGTGGATAAACGATCGGGTGCCCGCCAGCACCGCAAGAGCAGGAGGAACCGATGCCCGCCGAGACCCATCAGTTCGGCAACGACGTTGACACCGGCCTGATCCTCGAACTCCTGGCGACCCTCGTGGGCGTGGACGACGGCGACGCGGACCTGGGCGGCATTCCTCTCGACTCGGTCGGCGTCGACGACGACGTCGCAGTCCTGCACCTCTGGGACGCGGTCGCAGAGGAGTACGGCGAGCGTTCGGTCGGCGAGGTCGAACTGGACGGCGAACTCCCCTCGACGCTCGGCGAGCTGGCCGAACTGTTCCACGCTCAACTCGGGGCACGCGGGGCGGAGGACGCGGACACGGTCGCTGCGCCGTGACGCAGGCGTCGTCGACGGCCCCGGAGGGCCAGAGCCGCTGGCGTTCGGGCCCATCCACCCCGGCGCGCGGCTCGGCGGACCGGATCCGCCTGTCCCACGCGCAGACCCGTGCGACGATGCGGTTCGTCCTCGCGTTCTTCGCAGCGGCTGCGGTCGCGGCGCTGTGGGCAGACGACCGCTGGCTTCCGTTGCACCTCTTCCTCGCCGGTGGTGTGGTGCTCGCCATCAGCGGCGTGTCGGTGATGTTGACCGTCACCTGGTCGGCGGCCCCTGCACCGCCGAACAACCTCGTCGTGGCTCAGCGGGCCTGCATCGTGGTGGGCGCCGCCGGTGTCACCGCTGGCCGGACCCTCGACTGGCCCACGTCGATCATCGGTGCGGCGGGAACTCTCTACCTGATCGGCCTGTTCGGCCTCGGCTGGTTACTGCTGTCGACGATTCGCCGCGGCGTGGAGCGACGTTTCGACGTCGCCGTCGCTGCTTACCTCTCGGCAGTCGTCGCAGGCCTCGCCGGTGTCGGGATCGGCGTCTCGATGGCAGTCCACCCTGCTTCGCTGACCCTGCGCGACGCCCACGTCACCGCGAATCTGCTCGGTCTCGTCGGCCTGACGATCGGAGGCTCGCTGCCGTTCTTCTCGGCGACGGTCGTCCGTGCGCGGATGGCCAAGCGGGCCACGAACACCCGCCTCGCGGTGACCTTCGGCTGGCAGTTCGCGATGGTCACCCTGACGGTCGGCGCACTGGCCGCCGAATCCCGCGGAGTCGCAGCAGCAGGCTTCTTCGGATATGCGCTGGGGATCGCCGCGATCCTCGTCTGGATGCCGCCCCCGACGCGGCGGCAGTTCGAGTGGGCCGGGCCCCGCCTCGTCGCCCTCTGGGCCGGCGGCGCGTGGTGGATCGTCACCGTGGTCGCCACCGCTCTGACTGCCGTCGACGGACGGGCGGTATTCCGAGGCGCATGGCTGTTGGCCCTCGTCGTCGCTGCGTACGGACAGATCGCCTGGGGTTCGCTCGCGTACCTGCTGCCCATGCTCCGCGGTGGCGGCCACAAGCGACTCGGTGAGGGATTCGCCACGACGAAGTCGTGGCCTGGTCTCGTCGCGGTGAACGTCGCCGGCATCGGTTTCGCTGCCTCGTGGGAGCCTGTCGCTGCCATCGCGCTCGCCGTGTGGGTCATCGATGCCGCAGCGCGTACGGTCCGGGTCGGCACGACCCGGGCCGTACGACCAGAGGAGAAGTCGACATGACCACGTTCCTGCTGCCCGAACGACCGATCACGTCGATGGATGAGTACCTCGCCACCGGGATCGGCGGCGAGGGCTTCAAGGCGGCCCAGGCGATGGGTCCGGCCGCCACCATCGACGTCATCACCGAGTCCGGCCTGAGAGGCCGAGGCGGTGGCGGGTTCCCGACCGGCCGAAAGTGGGCCGGCATCGCGGGCCAAGAGGCGGCCCAGCGCTACCTCGTCTGCAACGCCGCCGAGGGCGAGCCGGGAACGTTCAAGGACCGTGCGCTCCTGCGGGCGAACCCGTACCAGTTCATAGAAGGCCTGATCATCGCCGCCTACGCGATCCAGGCCACGGGCGCCTACGTCTGTCTGAAGGCATCGTTCGAACGTGAGGTCGAGATCCTCACGAGAGCCGTGCAGGACTTCCAGGTCGCCGGCATCTGCACGGACTGCACGGTGAACATCGTCGCCGGACCCGACGAGTACCTGTTCGGGGAGGAGAAGGCGATGCTCGAGGTGATCGAGGGCAAGCCGCCGCTCCCCCGCTGGTTCCCGCCCTACGAGCACGGCCTGTTCGCCGCCGCACCGCAGGAGGGTTGGGAGGCCGGGCCGCACGGGGCAGGTCGACGTACCGACGAGTCGAACCCGACGCTGGTCAACAACCTCGAGACCCTGTCGAACGTCCCGCACATTCTCGCCCGCGGCGCGGACTGGTTCCGGTCCATGGGTACGCCCGAGTCGCCCGGCACGATCATCGCGACGGTCGTCGGGGACGTGGTCGCGCCTGACGTCGGCGAGGTCGAGTTGGGCACTCCCCTGCGGGACGTGATCGACGTGGTCGGAAGCGGCGTGGCACCGGGACGTGAGGTGAAGGCGGTGTTCTCCGGCGTCGCGAACCCCGTCGTCACAGCCGCGGACCTCGACACGCCAGTCAGCTACGAGGGCTTCGCAGGGATCGGCAGCGGCATGGGGTCCGCGGGCTTCATCGTCTACGACGACACCGCCTGCATGGTGGCGGCGGCCTACCGGTTCTCCCGGTTCCTGTCCATCGAGTCCTGCGGGCAGTGTCCGCCGTGCAAGATGGGCTCCGGCGAGATCACGACCCAACTCGAACGGCTCGAGAACGGTGAGGGGACAGACCGCGAGATCGAGGTCATCGGCGGTTGGCTGGAGCGGGTGACCGACGGCAACCGTTGCTTCCTGGCGGTGGAGGAGCAGCGGATGGTGTCGAGTGTGCTGCGTGCGTTCCCGGAGGAGTTCGCGGAGCACATCGAACAGCACCGCTGTCCGCGCCCGGCGGCTCGACCCATGCCGAAGATCGTCGACCTGGCAGACGGTCACGCCGTCTACGACGAAACCTTCTGGCGCAAGCGCCCGGACTGGACCTACGACCCCGCCTGAGCGCGGCTGGTGGGCTACTGCTCGACGGCCCCGACGTCGCACGCAGGACCGACGGGCCGGATGACACCTCGTTGGTCGTAGCTTCCTTGTGGGTCGCACAGACCCGGCGTCCCTATGGGAATGACGTTCTGCGCGCCTGAGCCGGGCAGGGGGAGCTTCGTGGCGGTCGGTCCCCCGTTGTTCGCCAACGGCGCCAGGGCACCGGTTCCAGGCAGGGAAGGTCCGCAGTTCGCTGCCGGGTCAGGCGAGAGGATGAAGCTCGAATCGCTCGTCAGCGGCTTGTTGCAAACCTGTTTGCCGGAGCCGCCTGTGATGATCGACCCTGACGCGACCACCGAAGGCCACATCGCACATCCGAACGGCGTGCAGTGCGAGCCCTGCGTGATGAGGGCCAACGAGTCGGTGTCGCTGCCGGAGATGGTGGAGCGGACCAGTTCCAGGCTGGGCGCGAAGAGTCCCATCGCGTACACCTCCGAGTAGCCGAAGCTGGCGGCGGAGTTGTCGGCAACCGTGCTGTCGGCCACCTTCAGGTGTCCGTTGACTTCATCCGCAGCGAGACCCCCTCCGTTCTGGGCGGAGTTGCCGGTGATGGCCGAACTGGTGATCAGTCCGCGTCCGTCGATCATGACCCCACCTCCGTTGTGTGCCGCCGAGTTTCCCGCGACGTTCATCTGCTCCAGCCAGAGGTCGGAGGCGTAGATACCTCCCCCGTCGGAGCCGGCGGCGTTGCCCGTAACGTCAACGAGGGCACCGCGCAGCCCTGTAGCCCAGATCGCTCCACCGTCTCCGGTAGCGGTGCTATCAGAAACCGTGACGTCGACGAGGTCGAGATTCCCGCTGCGGGAACGCACCGCTCCACCGTCACCTGTCACGCTTCCGCCTTCGAGCGCGAGGTTCTCGACGATCATGTTCGACGTGTGGACGTCCAGGATCCGATCGACCTGATTGCCGTAGACCGTCGCATCGTTTCCGTGGATCCTCACCCGAACCCCGACATCCAGATCACCTGAGGCTGCCGCGTCCTCATCGGCACCCTCGATGCTCAGCACCGGGTCGACACCGTCGGCTATCGAGATGGAGTTGAAGAAGGGTGCCGTCAGGTCAGCGCCGCTCGAGTTCGTCTCCATGACAGCGGCCCGAAGCGTGCATTCACCCGCCCCTGAAGCACATACCCCATCGCCCGGGGCGACATCGACCGCGTCCGACGACGAGTCGACGGTGAAACTCAACGGGTTCACCACGGGGCCCACGCCCTCGACCGCTCCGGAGTCGCATCCAGTGCCGCTCGGCCGGGGAACGGAACGCTGATCGAGCGGAACGAAGGGACAGAGCGGCCCGTCCAACGGAACACGGTCGACCGCCGGCGAACCTGCAAAGGGGACCATTGTGCGCGTCGGCCCACCGTGGTCGGCCAGCGGGCCGAGCAACGCAGCCTGGACCTTGTCACCTGACGCGTTCGCCCCACAGCTGGCATCGCTGACGACGTTGTAACCACCCGAGGTGACCGGGCTGGAGCAGACGGCCGTCCACGGCCCAGGGCTCAGAGATTGGACTATCGACGCAGACACCTCGACCGGGACCGACGAAGGCTTTTCGATCACCCACGCCGACTCCCACCAACCGGAGTTCGCGACCGTCGACCGGACGATGTTCCCGGATGCTCCCGTCGCGTTGGAGGAGATCGAGATGGCGATGCCGGTGGATCTGACAGTCGAGTCCAGCATGGTGAGCGCCGACTGTGCCCCGTCGACCCTCAGAGCAGGCATCGAACCGCCCGCCCCTTCCGCGACGACGAGGCTTCGGGCCATCGTCAAGGTTCCCGAGGAAACCCGTATCCCTGTAGATGCGGCCGACCCCCCTTCGCTCGAGTCGACCTCGGAATCGGCGAGGAAGACTGATGTTCCGGCCGAATCGATCGCAAGGCCTTGATTGCCCTCGACCGTCACGTGGTCGAGCCAGAGCTCACCCGTTGAACTGAAGGCGGAGCCATTGGTCCCTGCGGGCACATTCCCTCCGGTGACCGTCGCGTCGATGACGCTGAGTCGGCCGGCGGAGACCTCGAACACTCGATCGATCGCAGCGGCATCGATCGTCGCTCCGTTTCCGACGATGTCGAGGTTGCCCGTGACGTCCAGGTCGCCGCTCAGGTTCGAATCTTCCGCGGCACCGGGGAGGGAGAGCACCGGGTCAACACCGGGCTGGATGGTGATGCGATCGAAGCCGGGTGTCGCGTTCGCCTCGTCGATGGCAGCGCGGAGGCTGCAACCTCCACCGGCCGTCGCGCATTGGCCGTCGCCGGGGTTCACGTCCGAACCGTCCGCGGCCGTGTCAACGGTGAGGTTCAGCACAGGGTTGCACGCTGCCAGCGACATGGCACCCACGACCAGGGCCGCCACCGCCGCGTGTCGAGCAAGAATCCGCCGACGGCGACCATCAGGTCTCCGACCTAGACCGCGCCGCTGGAGCAACAGCCCGTCGAGTAGTTCCAGCGCCATCCGAAACCCCTTTCGCAGGAGGCGAACTCTACGTTGCGGGCAACGGAACCGTTCGCTGAACGCAGAGCGAGGTTGGAGTGTGTTCGCAACCCGAGGAAACGCATCCCGCAGTGGCGGATATGTCGGTTTTCCCGCACGCCCGGTAGTATCTCTACCAACGGCTAGAGATACTGCGCGTGGCCGCCAGGAGATCCCATGACCGACGTCATCGACGAACTCGTCCAGAGAGACTACGCCTTCGGCTTCCACAGTGACATAGAAACCGAGTTCGCGCCCAAAGGACTGAACGAGGACGTCGTCCGCCTCATCGCCTCCAAGCACGACGAACCCGACTGGCTCGTCGAATGGCGCCTCAACGCGCTGCGCCACTTCCTCACTCTCGAGGAGCCGACCTGGCCGAACGTGCACTACCCGCCGATCGACTACCAGGACATGTACTACTGGGCCGCCCCGAAGAAGAAGGGACCGGCACCCAAGAGTCTCGACGAGGTCGACCCGGAGATACGCGCCACGTTCGACAAGCTCGGCATCTCCCTCGCCGAGCAGGAACGCCTGAGCGGTGTCGCCGTCGACGCGATCATCGACTCGGTCTCGGTCGCCACCACCTTCAAGGCGCAGCTCGCCGAGGTCGGCGTCATCTTCTGCTCATTCTCCGAGGCCGTCCGGGAACACCCCGACCTGGTGCGCAAGTACCTCGGCACCGTGGTGCCACCCAGGGACAACTTCTTCGCCGCCCTGAACTCCGCGGTCTTCTCCGACGGTTCGTTCTGCTTCGTGCCCAAGGGCGTCAAGTGCCCGATGG
>JAGQSN010000080.1 GCA_020439555.1 Acidimicrobiales bacterium
AAGGTCAAGGAGAAGCGCGAGTTCTGATCGCGCTGCCGACCGTCGCGGTCGGCGAGTTGGAATCGCGGCCACGGATGTCGTCGTGCCTACCTGTCGGGGTCGAGGCGTAGCATGCGTCTCGTGAGTCAGCGTTGTGCGCTTGCTGCCGGAGTCGCTCGATGAGCGTCGACGACCTGGAGCAGTACGAGGCGGAGATCGAGCATCAGCTGTTCCAGGAGTACCGGGACGTCTCGCCGACCTTCCGCTACGTCGTGGAGACCGAGCGTCGCTTCTACCTGGCGAACGCGGTCGAGCACGCGGTGCACGACCGGGACGGTCGAACGTGGGTCGAACTCGAACTGCGCGACGCCTGGGTGTGGGACATGTACCGGCAGACGAAGATGCGTTTCGTCCCGTCGGTTCGAATCGTCACGTTCAAGGACGTGAACATCGAGGAGCTTTCGAACCCAGACATCTCCTTGTGACCGCGGCGCGCCTCCGGCTCGGTTCGAGGGGCGAGGACAGGGCCGCTGCCTGGTACCGCTCCAACGGCTACGAGATCCTCGACCGCAACTGGCGGTGCCGGGACGGCGAGTTGGATCTCGTCTGTCGGCGTGGCGGAACTCTGGTCTTCAGCGAGGTGAAGACCCGTAGCTCCCTGGCCTACGGCCATCCTGCCGAGGCGGTGACGCCCAACAAGCAACGCAAGGTTCGACAGGTCGCTCGTCGTTGGCTCGGCGAACGGGAGGATTCGTGGCGTCCCGAGGAGATCCGCTTCGACGTGGTGGCGGTGCTTCCCGGTCAGGTGGACGTGATCGAAGCCGCCTTCTGAGCTCTTCAGCCCAAGAACGCCCAGGCGAGCAGAGCCAGGCACGCGATCACCGCGGCGGCGACCATCACGTAGTCGGCCGTCGTGCGGCGGTACTGGCGGTGGGGATTGAAACCCATGGTCGCCAGTATGGTCCGCACCATGGCCGAACCAGTCAGCAGACCCTCCGACACCGACAACATCCGCACGACCGTCGAGGGCAGGGTGGCGACGGTCGTCGTGTCGAGCCCCGGTCGGAAGAACGCTGTCACACCGCCGATGTGGGGGCAGCTCGCATCCGTGTTCCGCTGGCTCGAGTTCGCGGACGACATCTGGGCAGTCGTGGTGACCGGCGACGGTGAGGATTTCTGCTCCGGTGCCGATCTCGCCCAGAGCGACGACGTCCACTGGCTCGCATCGATGCGGTTCGTCAACGAGGCCGCCATCGCGCTTCATTCCCTCCCGCAGCCGACGATCGCCAGGGTCGATGGTGTGGCGGTCGGGGCGGGCCTGAGCCTTGCTCTCGGCTGCGACCTGATCGTGGCGACCGAACGTGCCCGCTTCTCTGAGATCTTCGCTACCCGTGGCCTGTCCCTCGACTTCGGCAGCTCGTGGTTGCTTCCTCGCCGTGTCGGCCTCGGGAAGGCCAAGGAGCTGTCGTTGCTCGCACCGATCATCGACGCGGCCGAGGCCGAGCGGATCGGCCTCGTGGACAAGGTGGTCCCGGTCGAGGCCCTCGACGCCGCAGTGGCGGAGTGGACGGACCGGCTCGTCTCCCTTCCGCCCATCGCCGTCAGCCAGTCGAAGGCCCTGCTGGACCGGTCATCGACCTCCTCGCTCGCTGACGCCCTCGCCGCCGAGGCCGCCGCGCAGACCGTCAACTTCGGTACCCGCGACACCATGGAGGCGATCTCGGCGTTCATCGCCAAGCGCGAACCGAACTTCCGCGGTCGTTGAGGGTCGTGTCGCCGCGCTGAGCGCCGCATGGCGAGTCCGACCCTTCCAATTGTCGGACCCCCTGGGTAGGTTTCCGGCACCGTCACGCCCGGCGGCTCGTCGGTTCGCCGACCCGTCTCGTGGACCGACGCACGGTCCTCCTATTCGATCCGTCGACCGCCCTCGTCGTGGGGTGGGGAGGACCAACAGTGTTCGCCAGCGTGCCCGCATCCATCGTCGTCGGAGTCGACGGCCGTCCGATCGTCGTCGAGGTCCACGTCGCGACCGGCATCCCAGGCCTTTCGATCGTCGGACTACCCGACGCTGCGTGCCGAGAGGCCAGGGACCGGGTCCGTGCTGCGGTCATGGCCGCCGGCGTCACATGGCCGAACAAGAGGATCACGATCAACCTCGCGCCGAGCGACTTCCGCAAGCCCGGTTCCGTGCTCGACCTGGCGATGGCGGTCGGAGTGCTCGTCGCGGACGGCCGGATCGATGCCGCCGCAGTGGAGGGCATGGCGTTCCTCGGTGAACTCGGCCTGGACGGGACTCTCCGCCCGGTCGCCGGGATGGTCCCCCTCGTGGACGCGGTACGCGCGCCCGTTGTCGTCGTCCCTGCAAGCCGGGTCGACGAGGCGGAACTCGTCGATGGGCCCGAGGTCAGAGGTGTGAGCACCCTGTCGGAGTTGGTTCGTGCCCTGAAAGGTGAGGAGCCCTGGCCGGCGGTGGCTGCACAGCAAAGGGCACCCGCGCCCCCTCCGATACCGGACCTTGCCGACGTGCGCGGTCAGCCCGTGGTGCGTCGAGCCTTGGAGGTCGCTGCGGCCGGTGGCCACCACCTGCTGATGGTCGGTCCGCCCGGCGCCGGCAAGACGATGCTCGCCAGCAGGCTGCCCGGCCTGCTTCCGGAACTGGATCGGTCCGAAGCGATGGAGGTGACCCGCATCCAGTCGGCGTCGGGGGAGCGTCTCGAATACGGACTCGTGCGTCGCCCACCGTTTCGGGCTCCCCATCATGCGTCGACGATGGTCTCACTCGTCGGTGGCGGTTCGGACGTCCTGAGACCCGGCGAGCTGTCGCGTGCGCACGCAGGGGTGCTCTTCCTCGACGAACTGGCCGAATTCCCGCCGGCGGTGCTGGATGCCCTGCGCCAGCCGCTCGAGTCCGGGCGGGTACGGGTCAGCCGGGCGAGGTTCCACGCGGACCTTCCCGCCCGCGTGCTGCTGGTGGCGGCGATGAACCCGTGTCCCTGCGGAGAGGCCGGCCGACCCGGTCGTTGTCGTTGTTCGCAGGCCGGTCTTGCCCGTTACCGGCGTCGGTTGTCGGGACCGATCCTCGACCGGTTCGACCTGCGGGTGGAGGTGTCGCGGCCCGATATCGGGGATCTCCTCGGCACCGAACGCGGGGAATCTTCGACCGTGGTGGCCGAACGAGTGCAGCGTGCGCGCTCTCTCGCTGCGGGGAGGGGAGTGCGAACGAACTCCGAACTCGACGGCGCGCGTCTGGACGAGACCGCACCTTTGGAGGACGACGCCCGAGAACTGCTGGCGGTGGCGTTGCGTTCCGGCCGGCTCAGCGCCCGTGGTCTGACGAGGGTCCGTCGTGTCGCACGCACGCTGGCAGACCTGGCCGACCACGAAGGACCTCTCGGTGTGCGCCACGTGGCCACCGCCCTTCACCTGAGAGCCGACCTCTCCGTCGTGACCGGGGTGGCGGCGTGAACCGGCTCGAACCGCGCTCGTCCGGAATCGACCTGGCGGACTTGCCCGAGGCCGATCGCGAGGCAGCGTGCCTGCTCGCGCTGTCGAAGGTCGACGGCATCGGGGCGGTGACCGTTCTCGCCTGCCACCTCGGTCCCGGCGCGGAGTCGGCATGGCGAACGTTGGTAACCGGCAGGATCGGGCACTGCCAGGCCCTTGCCGAGACACTGCGAACCCGTGTCCGTGACGACGTCGTCCGAGGTGCCCGGTCGATCGATCCGGCCGCGGAACTGGCGCTGTGTCGGAGCAGCGGGGTGCGAGTGCTCGTCCACGGCCGACAGGGCTACCCGGAACGGCTGCTGAACGATCCTGCACCTCCGGCGATTCTCTTCGCGAGCGGCCCGGTTCCGCGTTCCGTTGCGCCGGCCGTGGCCATCGTCGGGACCAGGAACGCGACGACGCTCGGGCGCACCTTCGCCCGTCGTCTGGGCGCTGAACTCACCGAAGCCGGGGTGCGTGTCGTGTCCGGTCTCGCACTCGGTATCGACGGAGCTGCGCACCGCGGCGCGATCGACGTTCTTGCCGGGACTCGGCTGGGCGCAGCAGTCGAGCCGGGACCCCCGATCGGTGTTGTCGCGTCCGGTCTGGACGTGCCGTATCCGGCACGGCACGAGTTGCTGCACCGTGAGGTGGCAGCACGTGGCGTTCTCCTGTCGGAGACCCCTCTCGGGTGTCGCCCGTCGGCCTGGCGATTTCCGGCCAGGAACCGGATCATCGCCGCCATGAGCGACGCTGTCGTCGTCGTCGAGTCGCGGCTCTCCGGTGGGTCGATGATCACGGCCGACCAGGCCGCTGACCGCGGCGTGCCGGTCCTGGCGGTGCCCGGACATCCGAGCGCAGCATCTGCTGCCGGTACCAACGCCCTGCTGGCAGACGGGGCACGGTTGGTACGCGACGTCGATGACGTCCTGGCCGAGCTGGGACTTCCGCTCACTGGTGAAGGCAGACGACAGAAGCGGTCGGATGCGTTACCCGCCCGCCAACAGCGCCTGCTGGATGTCCTGCTCGGTGGCCCGATGTCGCTCGGCGAACTCGTAGAGGCGGGCGGCGGCGACCTGGATGATGTCGCTTCGAGGCTGGCTGCCCTCGAAGCCGGCGGTCATGTACTGAACAACGGCGGATGGTTCGAGATCGACGGTCGCTCGGGAGGTTCGGCCGAATGACGACGATCGCAGCGGTACCCTTCGTGCGTGGGTTGGAACGAGGATGCCTTCCTGGCGTCGCTCACCGCGGCGGCTCCGAACACGGTCGCCGCGTATCGACGGGACCTGGCGGACTTCGTGAACTGGGCGCGAGGCAGGGATCTGCTCGGCCCGTCGGACGTCGACAGGCGAGCTCTTCGCGCCTACCTGGTCCAAGTGGCGGATCGTCCTTCGGCACCCTCCACGGTGGCCCGTCGTGTCGCCACCTTGAGGCGCTACTTCGCGTGGTGCACCCGGTCGGGCAGGATCGGTTCGGACCCGTCGATCACCCTCCGGGCTCCGTCGGGGCCGAAACGGCTACCCCGGGTGCTGCACGAGGACGACCTGCAGGACATGTTCGAGCCACGGTCGCTCCCATGGTCCGGCCGGGGAGAGGTCGAGAGTGGACAACTCGCCGAGCAACTCGATCGGGCGAGAGGCTTGCAGGACGACGCGGTACTCGAACTGCTCTACGGGAGCGGGCTGCGCGTGTCGGAACTCTGCGCGCTCGGTCCGGAGAACCTCGACCTGCCCGGCGCCCGGGTGACGGTCTGGGGCAAGGGAGCCAAGCAGCGCACGGTCCCGATGGGCGAGCCGGCGGTCGTGGCCCTGAGACGGTGGCTGGAGGACGGACGCCCCAGGCTCGTGACCTCCTCGACCCCACCCGCAGCGCTGTTCGTGAACAGGCGTGGAAACCGCCTCACACCGCGCGACGTACGACGTCTCCTGGACCGTCGATCACCCGAACCGACCCACCCGCACGCGCTGAGACACACATTCGCCACTCACCTTCTCGACGGTGGTGCCGATCTGAGGGTGGTGCAGGAACTCCTGGGTCACCAGGATCTCGCCACCACGCAGATCTACACCCATGTCAGTCGGGAACGGCTGCGCCGGGTGTACGACGACACGCACCCCCGAGCCTGAGCGAACACTGGACACATGAGCACCGAACCCGTGACCAAACTGTGGGAGGCGTACGTGAGTGCGCCGTCCCGCGAGGTCAGGGACCGGCTGATCCTTCACTACTCACCCCTGGTCAAGTACGTGGCGGGGCGGGTGGGGGCCGGGTTGCCTTCGAACGTGGAGCAGTCCGACCTGGTCAGCTACGGGATCTTCGGGTTGATCGACGCGATCGAGAAGTTCGATCTCGAACGAGGCCTGAAGTTCGAGACCTACGCGATCTCGAGGATCAAGGGAGCGATCCTCGACGAACTCCGGGCCAACGACTGGGTCCCACGGTCGGTGCGGGCGAAGGCCCGTGCTGTGGAGAACGCGTTCTCGAAGCTGGAGGCTTCTCTCCATCGGGCTCCGACGGAGTCGGAACTGGCAGAGGAACTCGGATACAGCGCCGACACGTTGCAGACCGTGCTCGGCCAGGTGTCTCTAACCGGCATCGTCGCGCTCGACGAGATGATGGGCGACCGGCACGACAACGCCACGCTGGCCGACACCCTGGCCGACGACTCGGCCGGCCCGGGTGCTCTCTTCGAGCAGAGCGAGATGCGGGGACAGCTCGCCGTGGCGATCGAGAAAATGCCCGAGCGCGAGAAGATCGTCCTGACCCTCTACTACTTCGAGAACCT
>JAGQSN010000081.1 GCA_020439555.1 Acidimicrobiales bacterium
CCGACGTAGGAGTCGACGATCTCGGTGCCGGACCCGATGATGACCGGACCGCGGATACGGCTGTTGCGCACCACAGCGCCGGCCTCGATCACGACCCGGCCGTCGACGTCGGACGCGTCGTCGACGTCGCCGTCGATCGCCGGCTCGAGCGTCTCGAGCACCCGGCGGTTGGACTCGAGCAGCGGATCCTTCTTGCCGGTGTCGAGCCACCAGCCGTCGAGGACCTCGTGGCGGACGCGGTGGCCCTGGTCGATGAGCCACTGGATCGCGTCCGTGATCTCCAACTCGCCCCGATCGGACGGTTCGATCGCCCTGACGGCATCGTGGATGGTGCGGTCGAACAGGTAGACGCCGACGAGCGCCAGGTCCGACGGTGGCTCCTCGGGCTTCTCCACCAGTTCGACGACCGACCCGTCCTCGCCGAGCGCGGCGACCCCGAACCGTTGCGGGTCGGGGACGTGGGCCAGAAGGATCTGGGCTGCGGCGGGGACTTCGTCGGCACCACGCGACGCCTCGAAACGGTCGACGAAGGACACGATCCCGTCGCGCAGAAGGTTGTCGCCCAAGTACATGACGAAGTCCTCGTCACCCAGGTACTCGGACGCGATCAGGACCGCGTGGGCGAGGCCGAGAGGCGCCTCCTGCGGCAGGTAGGTGACCTCCAGCCCCCAGCGGGACCCGTCGCCCACCGCCTCGCGGATCTCCTCGGCGGTGTCCCCGACGATCACACCCACCTGCTTGATGCCGGCGTCGGCCAGGTGCTGAAGGCTGTGGAACAGGATCGGCGTGTTGGCGACGGGCACCAACTGCTTCGCCCCCGTGTGGGTGATGGGACGCAGTCGCGTTCCCGATCCGCCCGCCAGGATGAGCCCCTTCACGTTCAGCACCTCTTGGGTTCGTCACGCCGCGGCGCGATCCGACCGGCACCTCGGCCGGTGCCGGCGGGCACGATAGGCGAACTCGCCGACCGTCGCTCCGCATCCTCGGCCGGAGACCCGTAGGAGCCTGTTCCTGTACTCCGGTGCGACGGCCGCCGAGGCGAGTTCCGCGTGGCTCCCCGTCGGTGACCGCGCGCCTACGCTCAGCGATCGTGTCGGCCGTGTTCGTGCTCCCGGTGCTCGAGTCGGGACGTGGCGCTCCGGTCGCTTCGATGTTGAGCACCGCAGCGTGGGCGACGGCTGGTGCACGCGTGTTCGACGGGTCGTGGATCGTCTCGCCCTCAGGTGTGCTGCTCCCCGACGAGGCCCGTCGGCTGGCCACCGCGCCTCCGCATTCGGGTTCGGACGTGGAATCGGGTTCGATCAGGTCCTCCTCACCGTCCACGCAGGCGTCACGATCCGCACGCTCGCGCGTCGTCGGGTTCGTGCCCTCCCACGTCAAGACGTTCGCCAAGGACGTCCGGGCGTTGGTCCGCGGCAGGACGTTCCGCGTGGGCGCGGGACCGTGGGACGACGCCGGGGTCGGACTCGTCTGGCAGCGTCACGAGCTCTACCAGGACGCCGGCCTGGTCCTGGCCGATCGTCTCGGCGTCCCGTCGGTCCTGTTCGCACCAGCCACGAAAGTCTGGGAAGCCCGACGTTGGGGCACCAACCGGCCCGGCTGGGGCCGATTGACCGAACGGTTCGGAGAGGCCGTCGCGATTCGCCGGGCAACGCTGGTGACCTGCGGATCCGAGCAGGTCGCGGAACAGGTGGTGAGGCTCGGCGCCGATCCGGAACGGGTGATCGTCACCCCGAACGGCGTCGACGTGGAACGGTTCGGAGGCGGTCGCCGAGCGGAAGGACTGCGGCTCGCCGGCCTGAAGGAGGAGCGCGACCGTCTGCTGGTCGGCTGGGTCGGCAGCTTCCGGTCCTTCCACGGCCTCGACCTGCTGGTGGACGGTCTCCGGGGTGTCGCAGATGTCCACCTGCTCCTGGTCGGCGACGGTCCCGAACGGCGGAGGATCGAGCGTCGCTGCAACGATGCGGGAGTTCCCGTCACCGCGACCGGGACGATCACCCAGCAGGACCTCCCGGATCTCCTGGCAGCCATGGACGTGGCGGTGGTCGTGGCCGACGAAGCCGACACGTTCCACTATTCGCCGCTCAAGCTCGGCGAGTACCTAGCCGCCGGATGCGCGGTGATCGCACCCGACGTCGGCCCCGTGAGCGTCCGCGCCGGAGACGGCGACGGAATGCTGCTCGTACCACCCGGTGACGCCGCTGCTCTCGGAGAGGCGGTCGCGTTGTTGAGGGACGATCCGGCACGTCGCCGTGCCCTCGGTGAAGCAGGGCGTGAACTGGCCGACGCCACCTTCTCCTGGGACAGCCAACTCCGACGGATCGGCCGACACCTCGGGCTGGACTCGGAACCGCCGACGTACAAGGCGGTCCCGGGCTGACCGGCCAGGGCTATCGTTCCGCCGTCTGCGACTGAAGGGAACCCCTGTTCCACCATGTTTCCGTTCTGGAACACCGCCATCGCCCCCGTCCTCGCCGCCGCCGGCGCACGCCGCCTCGTGGAGATCGGCGCCCTCCGGGGCGAGAACACCCGCCAGATCATCGAGCACCTCGGCCCGGAGACCGAGCTCCACGTGATCGACCCCGTCCCGGATTTCGATCCGGCCGAACACGAGGCGATGTTCCCGGGGCAGTACATCTTCCACCGGGATCTCAGCCTGAACGTCCTCGGGGACCTCCCCCCGATGGACGCGGCGCTCGTCGACGGCGACCACAACTGGTACACGGTCTACAACGAGCTGAGACTGCTGCGCGAGGTCGCCGAGAAGAACGGTGCACCCCTGCCGGTGCTCATCCTCCACGACGTCGCCTGGCCGTACGGGCGGCGGGACCTCTACTACAACCCGGCGGACATCCCCGACGAGTACCGCCAACCGTGGCGGAAGAAGGGCATGCGTCCGGGCACCAAGGGACTCCTACCCGTCGGTGGTCTCAACCCGACGATGTGCAACGCCGAGCAGGAGGGCGGGCCACGCAACGGTGTCCGCACGGCGTTGGACGACTTCGTGGCCGAGTACCCGGGTGAGCTTCGGGTCGTGGTCCTGCCGATCTACTTCGGCCTGGCGATCGTGGCCGACCAGGAACGCCTCCGCCGCCAACCCGAGCTCAAGGCGGAACTCGACCGTCTCCAGAGCACGAAGGGCAAGAGCCAGCTGCTGCACCTCGCCGAGAGCGTCCGCCTGCAGGCGATGATGTTCCAGCACAACGTGTACTACCAGCGTGACGACCGGTTCGACCGTGCCACGGCCCGCTATCTGAACACGGTCAAGGCGGCCCTCGGCAACGAGCACCACCTCGAGAACGAAGCACGGATAGCGCACCTTGAGGAACGTGCCGCGGCGGGTCGTGCACCCGAGACGCGGATCCTGCGCGACCCGGTCCGCCAGGACCAGGAGACGTGGTCCCGACTCACCCGCGAACGCACCGGTCCGGCCGGTCCCGGCACGCGGGGCAGGTCGTTCCTCCCCCACACCGACATGGGCCGCCACGCCCTCGATCACCTCCACTCGACCCTCGATGCCCTGCTCGAAGCCGATGTCGAAGGCGACTTCGTGGAGGTCGGTACCGGCCGCGGTGGCGGCGCGGTCTTCATGCGCGCCTGGCTCGACGGGAACGAGATCCCCGGTCGGCGCGTCTACGTCGCGGACCGGTTCCGGGCGTCGGACGAACCCCGCAAGGTCCCCAACATGCCTGCCGAGGGAGTCGCCGGATTCCGCGCCGACCTGAACATCGTGCGCGACGCCTTCGACCGCTTCGGCCTGCTCGACGGACGGGTCCGGTTCCTCCAAGGGGCACCGGGCGACACCCTGCGCGACGACCGGATCGGACAGGTCGCCCTGTTGCGCATCGGACCGGATCTGGGTGACGACGCGGCCGACGCTCTCGCAGCCGTCTACGACCGGATGGCACCCGGTGGCATCGTCGTCGTGGACGCTCCGGAAGGATCGACGACCCGAGTGGCGGTCGACCGGTTCCGCAGCGAGCACAACATCGCCGAACCCCTGGTGCGGGTCGACTCGCAGGTGTCGACCTGGCACGTCCCCAACGAGGCCGAACCGCAGCGCAAGCTGCCCGAACCGCGTTCGGCACAGGCCCGCCTGCCCACGAAGGTCGAGACGGACAAGGCGCTCGATCTTTCGGTCGTCGTCGTCTTCTACAACATGCGACGCGAGGCCGCCCGGACCCTGCATTCGCTCAGCCGGGCGTACCAGGAGGGCATCGAGGACCGGACCTACGAGGTCATCGTCGTCGACAACGGTTCGTCCCCCGACCAACGGCTCGACCAGGACTTCGTCACCTCCTTCGGGCCCGAGTTCAGGCTCATCGACCTGGGCGAGGACGCCAAGCCGTCACCGGTCCACGCCCTCAACATCGGAATCCAGGCCGGCAGCGGTCGGAACTTCGCGTTGATGATCGACGGTGCCCACGTCCTGACCCCCGGCGTCCTGCGCTTCGGACTCGCCGGGATCGAGACGTACTCGCCGGCGATCGTCGCGACCCAGCAGTGGTACACGGGACCCGGCCAGCAGGGCGACGCCATGGACGTCGGGTTCGACCAGGCCTACGAGGACCGTCTGTTCGAGAAGATCGACTGGCCGCAGGCCGGCTACCGGCTGTTCGAGATCGGCAACTTCATCGGGGACCGCGACTGGCTCGACGGTCTCTGGGAGTCGAACTGCATGTTCGTGGAGCGGTCCCAGATCGAACAGGTCGGCGGTTTCGAGGAGCAGTTCACGGTCGCCGGTGGCGGTTACGCCAACCTCGAGCTGTACGAACGCCTGGGAGCGTCTCCCGACGTCACGGTCGTGTCCATCCTCGGTGAGGGCTCGTTCCACCAGCTCCACGGCGGTACGACCACGAACCAACCCGACCCGGCCGAACGGCGGGCGAGGGTCTTCGGTTACAGCCAGGAGTACGCGGAGATGCGCGGCCGGCCGTTCCGCGGTCCCGGTAAGCCGATTCACTACGTCGGGCGGATCACCTCGCCGTCGGCTCGGCGCACCAAGGCGCGGCGCCTCTCCGCCAAGACCTTCGCCGAGGCCGCAGCCCCAGGCGCGATCGACGGGCGTCCGACCGAACCGACCCCGCTGCCCCAGGAACTGCGTGTCGACTTCGTCGACGCCGTGTACCGGACGCTCCCGTGGACGGGTACCACGTGGCTTGGTGAGCCGATCGAGGTCGCGCCGACGGACCTGCTCGCCTACCAGGAGATACTCACCCGGGTGCGGCCCGACGTCGTCGTCGTCACCGGTGACGCCACGCCGGGCCGCACGGCGTTCCTCGCGTCGATGTGCGACCTGCTCGACCACGGTCGCGTCGTGACTGTCGGCGCCGGCGAATCACCCGTGGACCACCCACGTGTGACCCACGTATCCGGCGCTCCCCATGACGACGCCACGGCGACGAAGGTCCGTGACCTCACCGACGGCGGTAGCGCGGTGGTGATCCTCGGCTCGTTGACCGACCGCACCAAGACCGCCAAGGAGTTCGAGCTGTACTCGCCGCTCGTGCCGGTCGGCTCCTACGTCGTGGTCGCCGACACGGTCGTCAACGGGAACCCGGTGTGGACCGGATTCGGACCGGGCCCGGCCGAAGCCCTCAAGCAGATCCTCACCCGCCACGGCGAGTTCGTCGTCGATCCGTCGATGGAGAAGTACTCGCTGTCGTTCAACCCGGGCGGATACCTCCACCGCGTCTCCTGAGTCGGTGAGGCCTCAGGGGGTCGGGCGGCGGAAGCCTTCCTTCGCCAACCGGACCGACTCCTCGAGATGTCCGAGCAGCGCGGGTGGAACTGCTCCCAGGTAGGTGGGCGCGACGTCGGGTGGCCTGTAACGCTCGCCGTGGATCGCCTGGTATCCGGCCTGCATCTCCTCGTGGGTGAAGCGGCGTGACGTGGCGGCTCCTCCGTGGAACTGGTGGAAGGTTCCCTCGCCGAGGAGTTGGAACAACCGCACCCCCTCGGCCGTGCAGGCCCGCCGGTACAGATCGTGGTTGACGAGCCCGCCACCCGGCAGGTCGAAACGCTCGTCGAGGCCGCCCAGTTCGAACCAGAGCGAGGAGGGCAGGAACAGTGAGCTGCTCTCCCCCATCGGACCGAAGATGCCCCGCCAGGACGAGCCCGCGAACGTCGAGATCCGGAACAGCTCGTAGCCGTCGCACTGCCAGTCGACGGTCTCGAGCAGTGCGTCCTCTGCGGCCTGGTCGTAGCCGATCTCGGCTGCTCGCATGTGCGGTACTCGACCGAGGTGCCAAGCCGACGCCGTGATCACCGGACGCTGCGCCAGCGTCGACGCCTCGAGCGCTCCCACCAGCAGGCCGGGGCTGGCCATCCGGGCCCCGTCGACGATCAGTCCGACCAGAGGTGCTTCGGCAGCCTCGATACCGGAGTTCGCAGCGTGCGCAGGTGACGGAGGAGCGTCGTCGATCCGCAGGAGTCGGATGTTTCCGCCGAATGCTGCCAACAGACCGTCATCTACAGGCTTCGGAGAGCCGTTGTCGACCACGATCACCTCGTAGTCCGACGGTGCTACTCCGCTCTGGTTACGCGGATCGAGAGTCGCAAGTGTGCGTGGAAGCTCTCGGGTCATCGAGTAGGTGACCACGACGACCGACAGGCGTGGAGTCACCTCACAACACCAACGGGATCTGGCCCTCGGGGTACGCGGACGGCGCGAACATCCAGGTCTCCATGGCGTGGCGCTCGCGCGTCATCTCGTCGGTGACGGCCGTGCTGTGAAGGAGAAGGTGATCGAACAGAAGAGCGTCGCCGGCGTCGAAGGTGGGGCGGACGACCGGTGCGTTCACCGCCTCCTGCTCGACCACGTCCGGCGAGACGGACCAGTCGAAGATCGCACCTTCGGTGCCGGTCTCGACGATCCGGTCGATCCGGCGCGGCACGATGTCCATTCCTGGTGCGTCCACTCCGGACCCGTCGGTCAATGCGAGCCACAGGTTCAGTGACCTGACCTCCTGACCCAGGAACGATCCGTCCTGGTGCCAGCCGGCCATCGACGACAACGGCACCCGGCGGAGCGTGCACTTGTTGGCGGACAGTGCCGGCCTCTCACCGAAGTAACGCGCCACGAGGTCGCGGATCCCGGTTCGTTCGAGCAACTCGGTGAGCTCGAAGAGCATGCGCGGCGAGTCCGCCGTCCAAACCGCTCCTGTCGCGCGCACCCAGGTGCGACGACCACCGACGCGGTACGCCCCCGGTTTCGGGACGAAGGGCGTGTGCCACGCGGGGTCGGACGGGTCGTCGGTCTCGAAGCGATCGAAACCGTCGATGGCGCGATCGATCCCCGTGGCGAGCTCGACTGCCTCCTGCCGATCCACGAGGCCCCGGACGAGCACGCATCCGTGTTCGGCGAGCCCCGATCGCAGGGTCGTGACGTCTAGGTCCTCGAGGCGGTGTTCGGGGAGCAGACCGCTCGCAGCAACGGCCGTGACCCTTTCGGGAACCTGAACGTCGGACCGCTCGAGCATGTCGAACCCCGTGTGCCGAACCTCTACGAGCCGTTGTTCGATCCGTGCGCTACGCCGGGATCGGTTCGCCGTGGTCAGGGCTGCTATCGCTTCTCTGATCCGACCTTGCTCGAACAGGGCGTCCGCCTGCTGGATGACGTCGACGTCGAGAGCCGGGGCAGTCATGTGCGGAGGATACCCACGTCGTGGGGCGCGGTGGGTCCGCTCAGGTACGGCGACCGATGAAGTACAGGGCGGCCACGAACACCGCCAGGCCGCACGCAGCGCGGAAGGCGAGCGTGAGCACGCGCTGCGGAAGCCGTCTCTCGACCCGGGCGAAGGTGAGTCCCAGGAACACGATCGCGGCCGCTGCCAAGGCCATCAGGAAGCGCTTCCACGTCAGGAACAGGATCGTCATGTCCCGACCGTCGGCGGATCGGGCGGCGTGCATGCCGCTCAGGTTCGAATCATGGTTTCCCGGATAGTGGAGGAGTTCGTTGGGCGCGGATTTCCGGGTGGTCGGATGCGTCTGTCTCGGAAGGTCGATGGCCGTCCACGACTCCCCCGCATCGGTCGAGCGGTACAGGGTGGTCTGGGCAATCCCGTAGACAGTTCTGTCCTTCGCGAAGTCCGGCGAGAAGACGATGGGCTCGCCGGTCGGGTGGTAGAAGCTGCTCAGAACCACGTCCCGGTCGAACAGGTCCTCGCCGGTCGGTGCCCACTTCCGACCGCCGTCGGTCGTGCGGAACAGTCCGTGGCCACGTTCGCTCACCAGGGCGAACCCGTCGTCGGCGAACGCCGGCGAGAGAACCACCGACTCGATGACGGGCTTGGGACGCCCGGCGCTCCACGGGACTTCCTTCCAGGTCTTTCCTTCGTCCCGTGTGACGAACAAGCCCATCTCGGTTCCGACGAAGATCGTGCCGTCCTTCGCGAGGTTCGGCGAGACAGCGAGACTGGTGATCCGCTTCGGGGAACCTGCGATGAGCTTCATGCCCCGGTTCCCCTTCGCCATCGGGTCACCTGCATAGAGGCCGTCGTCGGTGGCCGCGAAGAACGTCTTGTCCTTCGCGAAATCGGGCGAGACCACAAGGGCGACGATCTCCTTGCCGAGATCGCCGATCTTCACGAAGGGCTCGTCGCCCACGCGCTTCAGGATCAGGCCGCGGTCGGTTCCTGCGTAGAGGGTGTGGTCCTTCGCGTACTGCGGTGAGAAGTCCGGAATCAGGTAGTCCGGTGGGAACAGGTCGGGATCCACGAGCGCCCCCGCCGGTTGTTCCTTCCACGGCACGCCGGGATCGTCAGTGCTGAAGAAGACACCTCTGGTCATGGTGAACATGCGGCCCGTGGTGGCGTAGTCGGGGGCGAAGAGCGATCCCGTCAGGCGCACGTAGTAGTCGGGTCGGCGCAGGTAGTCGTATTCGAACGCGACCCCGGCACCCAGCGACTTCCACGATTTGCCGGCGTCGGTCGACAGCTTCGGACCGTTGACGTAGGTGGTGACGAGGACGCTCCGGTCCTTCGCGTAGTCGGGTGAGAGGTCGAGGCCCGTGATGTTCAGAGAGTCCTGCGTCTGGACCTCGCTCCACTTCTCGTCGACCCCGTCGGACCTGAACAGCCCGTCGAATCCGGCCAGGAACAGCGTCCGGTCACCGCCCGTTCCATGTGCGGCGGCGATGTCGTCGAAGTCCGGGTGACCGAGGTCGGTCGCCATGATGTTGGTCGTCACGCCCTCCGCGTCCTTGTGCCATTTGTGTCCACCGTCGGTGCTGACGTAGGGACCATCGGACCAAGAGACGGCGATCGTCTCGCTGCCTCGACTGAGCAGCGCGGTGATCCGGTCGTCGTCGATCCCGTCCGCGCTCGGCACGAACTTCGTCCCCTCCAGGCGGTAGAGACCGTCGGTGGTTCCCACGAGCAGGTTCTCGTCGCCGCCGCTCGGCACGACGATCGCCTGGACCTTCTCACCCCCGAGGTCCGAACCGACCTTTCGCCAGGTCGTGCCATCGTCGTCGCTCCGGTAGACGGCACCCTTGACTCCGGCCCAGACCGCAGTCGGGTCGTCTCCGCCGAATGCGACCGCGCCGACCTCTCTGTTCTTGAACTCGGGAACCGAGTTCCAACTGTTGCCACCGTCGGTCGATCGGCTCAGTCCTGCCGCGACGTGCGTGGTGAAGACGAGTCGGTCGTCGACGGGAGACACCCGGAGAGCCAGCACGTTCCCCGAAACGCTGGGGACGGCGGTTCGAACCCAGTTGTGCCCGGCGTCGTCGCTTCGGAACACGCCGTCACCCCTGGTGGAGGCATACAGCGTCTTCGGGTCCTGCTCGCTCGTCTCGATGCCCGACAGCTGCGTCCGGTTGTCCAGACCACGGTTCAGGCGGTGCCACGTCTTGCCCTCGTCCGTCGACTTCAGCAGGTACTGCCTGGAGATCGTGTAGACGGTGTGGTCCTTCGAATAGGTGGGCGACACTTCGATGTCGACGATGTCGTCGTGAGGTGTATGGGCACTGGCCGGCGACGAGATCGCCAGGGATGCCAACAGGCACAGCAGTGCGGCCAGACCACCGATCGCGCGCTTCAAGTGAAGTCCCCTTCCGGGTTGTCGGGTCGCGGCCCCGCCGGGGGCCACGTGAGGTTCTAGCGCGTACCGACACGACACGAGAGCGCACGGGCCCCCTATGCCGGTGCCGTATCCGAACGGTCGACCAACCGGTGTCGACGAGTCAACGTTCGAGGAGGCACCCGGCCGAGACCATCACCGTCCACCGCTCTTTCGAACCGAAGCCGGCCAGGTCGAGGCGCTTCTGACTCCGAGCGGGAACCTCCGCAGCCACCTGCGGAGCGAAGTCGAAAGGCTTCACCCTCACCGTGATCGGCTCATCCCCGGCTACGGCGAGCACGGCACGATCCGCTGACACCTCACGCACCTTGTTCGCTCCGGCCGGGCACACGGAGCGACGCCCAGGGCGAACGTGAACGGCCTGTTCCACGTACGCCGTCGGATTCCCGTAGCCCGGCGGCGCACCGAACACCTCGAACAACCTTTGGACCTGGCTCGGCAGGAGCCCGGCGAAGCCTGGGTATCCGGCTGGATCGGCGACCTTCCTCTCGAACGCCAACGACGCAGACTTACCCCTCTGGACAGTCCCGAAGGTCCCCAACTTCTCACCCCACGCCTGCACATCGGACCTGCTGGTCGGCACCACCGCCAGCAGGGTGAGACACATCACCGCCGGAGCGACGGCACGGACCGACCCGACGCGACGAAGCGGGGTCGGCCAGGGAAGCCTCGATGGACGCGGATCGGTCGGCGACGCGCCGTTGGGTAGCAGCGCAAGCAGAAGGAACACCGCGGAAACGAACTCGTAACGGAAGACGAAACCCTCCGCTATCCAGCGGGACCAGGCGATCCCGAACCACCACACGACGAGTGCCACCAACCATCCGAGCGTCCCCGCCGCCTCCACGATGCCGTGCCTGAGCCGTGACCCGAGCACACCCAGGACGAGCAGGGCCACGACGACACCGCCGAAACGGTTGCCGAGAGCGAGCGAGGAGAAGGAGCGGACGAAGTGTCGGAACGTGAACGAAAGCAGATCGGGTAGATCCGGCCGGAACGCATCCAGCGCGGGATCGTCGGGCACTGCGAGCGCGTACCAGGCGATCCACAGCAGCGACGGCACCGCCACCAGGATCCATCGCCTCCATGGCGGTCTCGTGACGATGCAGTGAACGAGGGTTGCTGCCATCACCGCAACGCCTCCACCGGTGCTGAGAAGGGCGAACGAGAGCCCGCCGGTGACGAGCAGGTCGCGACGCCGACCGCTGCCGTTGAGGCCGTACGCGCAGACGATGGCACCGACAGCAGCGAGCGAATGGTTGAGGCCACCCGGCTCGACGGTGAGTCCGGCAGGCCACAGCAGCAGCACACCGGATACGACGGCTGCCACCGCGCCGACTTCGCGGCGCATCACCACGTACATCGCCACCGACACCGCAACGAACGACACGACGCCTGCGAGTCGGTAAGGCGTGTAGTCCCCGAAGCCGAAGACCTCCAACAGCCCTCGGTACAAACCGAGGATCAACACACTCAGGTGCCCGTTGTAGGGCTTCACCAAGCCGGACGGGAACCGAACCTGTTCGGCCATCAACCACTCGTCGGCGAAGAACCAACTGTCGCGGCCGACGTACATGAGGTAACACGCGGAGACCAGGGCGACGGCCCCGAAGCCGACGTCGGCCGCCAGACCGAAGCCGCTGGAGGCAGGCACGACGTGGCGGGTCACAGGCCGTCGAGCGAACCAGGAGCCCCGACTCTGCTCACCGACTTGCGGTGCCGGTCGCTCTGATGTCATCCCAACCACCGCCCGGTCGCCCGCTGTCGTCCAGCGGCCGATCGTAACGGTTGTGACCGAGGGGTGACCTCGATGGCTCGCCCAGCGGCTTCGACCTGCCGAGGCAGCGGGGTGCGGTCCGGCGAACCACTCGCCTGGTTCAGCGCTCGAGCAGGCACCCGCCCGAGACCGTCACGCTCCACCGTGCGTCCGATCCGAAAGTCTCCATCTCGAGGCGCTTCTGACTACGAGCGGGAACCTCCGCAGCCACCTGCGGAGCGAAGTCGAAGCGCTTCACCGTCACCGTGATCGGCTCATCCCTGGCCACGGCGAGCACGGCCCCGTCGGCGACCACGTCGAGACTCCTCGAACCCGACCGGCAGGACGAGCGCATCCCCTTGGTCACTGTCACCGCAGCATCCACGTAGGCGGCCGGATCGCCGTAGCCGTGCGGTCCACCGAACACCTCGAACAGACGTCGGATCCTGCTCGCCGGACGATTCGCGAAGCCGAACGATCCCGCCGGCTCGGGCACCTGGCGCTCGAAGGCCATGCTCTCGGCCTGTCGCTGCTGAGCCTGCCCGAAGAGCGCCATCTCCGATCCCCAGGAGCGGAGGTCGGCACTGCTCGGCCCGACCACGATCAACAGGGTGAGGAGCATCATCGCCGGCGCAGCGGCCCGAGCCTTGGCCAGGTCCCGGATGCGATCCGGCCAGGGGAAGCGGTTGGAACGGGGATCGGTGGTGGCCGGCGAGGCACCGCTGGGGAGTAACGCCAGGAGGATGATCACCGCCGAGACGAACTCGTAGCGGAACGTGACACCTTCGGCGAACCATCGCGACCAGGAGATGCCGAACCACCAGACGAACAGCGCGCCGATCCAGGCGAGCGTCCCGGCTGCCTCTGCGAGCCCGCGCGTCAGACGCGAGACGAGGACGGCCAGGAGGACGGCTCCGACGACCACACCGCCGTAGCGGTTGCCGAGCGTCAGCGACGAGAACGAATGCAGGGAATGCCGGACCGTGAACGACAGCAGATCCGGCAGACCGGGTCGCGCAGCATCCGCAACCGGGTTGTCGGGGATCGCGAGCTGATACCAGACCGCCCACAGGATCGAAGGCACAGCCACCGCCAGCCAGCGCCTCCAGTGCGGCCTGGTGAACACGCAATGGCCGACGGAGGCGGCGATGACGGCGACACCTCCTCCCGCGCTGAGCAGAGCGAACGAGAGTCCGCCACCGACGAGCAGGTCTCGGCGCCGACCGCTTCCGTTCAGGCCGTAGGCGCAGACGATCGCGCCGACCGCGGTGAGGGAGTGGTTGAGGCCTCCCGGTTCGACCGAGATGCCCGCAGGCCAGAGGAGCAGAACTCCCGAGACAGCGGCAGCGACGGCACCCACTTCGCGGCGCATCACCACGTACATGGCGGCTGACACCGCCAGGAAGGAGAGGACGCCGGCGAGCCTGTACGGCCAGTACACCGAGAAGCCGAACACCTCCAGGAGCCCCCGGTACAAGCCGAGGATCAGCACACTCAGGTGCCCGTTGTAGGGCTTGACCAGACCGGACGGGAACCGAACCTGTTCGGCCATCGCCCATTCGTCGGCGAAGAACCAACTGTCACGACCGACGTACATGAAGTAGGCGCCGGTGACCACCGAGACCACTGCGAAGCAGATGTCGGACACCGGACCGACACGGTGCGAGGAGGGCACGACGTGACGAGTCTCGGGACGGGGTGCGAACCAGGACGACGGGCGTCGCTCCTCGGTCCGCGGCGGCTCACCCTCTGATGTCATCCAGACCTCGCCTCGTCACCGATGAGCCGACTGCGGGATGGTAACCACAGTTGCGACAGGGTGACCGCTACCATCCCGCCGTGTCCCCGCTCGTCTCGTTCGTCATACCCGTCCTCGACGAACGCGAGACTCTTCCCCTGCTCGCCGAACGGCTCACAGCCGTGATGGACCGCCTCGAAGGTGACTGCGAGGTCGTGCTCGTCGACGACGGTTCCACCGACGGATCGTTCGAGGTCATGCGGGAACTGAATGCTGTCGATCCGCGCTTCCGAGCGCTGCGACTGTCCCGGAACTTCGGCCACCAACCCGCTATCACCGCCGGCATCGAACATGCATCCGGTCAGGCGCTCGTGATCATGGACGCCGATCTCCAGGACCCACCCGAGGTGGCCATCGATCTCGTGGCCAAGTGGAGGGAGGGCTTCGACGTCGTCTACGCCGTGCGCGACGAACGTGCCGGCGAGTCGAGGGTCAAGTTGACGACGGCACGCTGGTTCTACCGACTCCTCGGCCGCATGAGCGAGGTCGACATCCCTGTCGACGCAGGGGATTTCCGCCTCGTCGACCGTCAGGTCGCCGATGCGGTGATAGCGATGCCCGAACATCATCGGTACCTGCGTGGGATGTTCGCGTGGATCGGCTACGACCAGGTCGGCGTCCACTACCAACGTGAGGCCCGCCACGCGGGCAAGACGAAGTTCTCGATGCGGAAGATGCTGACGTTCGCCGCGGACGGCATCGTGTCGTTCTCGACGGTGCCGCTGCGTATGGCGATGACGTTGGGTTTCGTCGTGTCCGCCCTGTCGTTCGCGGCCGTGCTCTACGGGATCGGTTCGAAGGTGCTCGGCCATGTCGTACCCGGCTGGGCGTCCGTCGTCGTCACGATCGGGCTGCTCGGAGGTGTACAGCTCACGGTTCTCGGCGTGATCGGCGAGTACCTCGCACGCGTGCACGACGAGGTGAAGCGACGTCCGCTCTACCTCCTCCGAGACCAGGTCGGTGACGTACGGCGCGGCACCTGAGGCCGAGTTCCCGACCCGACACTCATCTCATAGTCTTTGACTATAGAATGTGACCGTTGTCCCCTGCCCCGGGCACAGCACCCTTGGTACGGTTCGTTCGAATCTCGGTCGACCCCGAGTCGCAGATGAGGAGCACCATGTCGCCCGTGACCTCCGAGGACCGCCCCACCGGCCTTCGATCCACACTCGACACCGCCAACAAGTTGGTCGAGGAGGGCCGATCGCTGGACGCGATACCGCTCCTGTCCGAGGCCACCCGCCGTCATGACAGCGCGATCGCCGAGTGCAAACTGGCATCGCTTCGGCGAAAGGCGTTCGACGAGGTCGGCTCGGCTTCGCGTTTCCCGGAATGGCCGGTCGACGTCGAAGACCTCGATACGTCGGACCCCCACATTCCGGAGATCGCACCCGAGGAACTGACCGGTGAGACGTTGCGTCGGGCGATCCGCAGCCACGGCTGCCTGAAGATTCCCGGTCTTCTCGACGCTGCACAGGTCGAGGCGTTCGTGGACGGAATCGAGAACGCCCTCCGGGTTCGCGAAGAACGTCGCGACACGCCCTACAAGAGCGAGCCGAACTCGTGGTTCGCCGGGCTGCAGTTGCCCAAGGCGGAAGGGCAGTCCCTGAGCAGGAACTGGATCGCCGGAGCCGGTGGTCTGCTCGCCTGCGATTCCCCCCGGGTGCTCCAACTCCTGTTCGACACCTACGAAGCGGTCGGACTGCGCAAGGTCCTGACCGAGTACCTGGGCGAGAGGCCGATTCTCTCGGCGAACAAGTGCACTCTTCGCAAGGTGCCGCTGACCGCCAACACCGACTGGCACCAGGACGGCGCGTTCATCGGCCAGGGGATCAGGGCGATGAACGTATGGGTCGCGTTGACCGACTGCGGCGTAGACGCACCGGGCATGGACCTGGTTCCCCGTCGCTTCGAGGAGATCGTCGAGACCGGTACGGGTGGTGCGATCTTCGACTGGGCCGTCGGGCCTGACGTCGTCGCCGAACTTTCCGCGGACCACCCGGTCGTCCGACCACAGTTCAACGCCGGGGACGCGCTCCTCTTCGACGACCTCTTCCTCCACCGCAGCGCCGTCTCACCGGAGATGACCAAGGAACGCTACGCGCTCGAGTCCTGGTTCTTCGCCAAGACCGGCTACCCGTCGGGACAGGTTCCGCTCGTCTGGTGATCCTGTGCAGCTATCGGCATGTCTGCCCTGGAAGCCACTGGCTACTCGACAGGTCGTCTCATGCCTTCCGCCAGTAGACACCGACGTGGTCGATCGAGACCAGGTCCGGTTCGAATCCTCGGCTCGAGGCGAAATCGTGCACGGCTGCCTGGCAACAATCGAGCAGGCGGTAGTCGTCCACGACGATCCATCCGCCACTGACGGCCCGGTCGTACAGGTAGTTGAGGGGGTCGATAGTCGATTCGTACATGTCGCCGTCGAGCCGAAGGACAGCGATCTCACCGACATCGATCAATGGCATGGTGTCGCGGAACCAGCCCTTCGCGAATCGCACTTGATCGTCGAGCAGTCCGTAGGACTCGAAGTTCGCTCGGACCTGATCCAGGGAGACCGCGAGCTCGGAATCATCGTGGAAAGCCGAAGCAGCGTCGGCCGGGTACTCACCTGATGGAGGAGGCAATCCTTCGAACGAGTCGCACACCCAAACGTTCCGATCGCACATCGTCATTCATCGCCCGTCCAGACAGCATCGCCACTCCGATCGAACCCCAGTTCGCGGCATCATGCCCGACCCCTCGCGGCTGAGCGAGGTGTGGCAGATCCTCCGACCTTGAACCAACTCTCATGAGTTCCGAACAAGCCGCGGAGTCTTTTTGGTCCACGACGAACCGGCCTAGACAGCTAGCCGAGCGCCTTCATCATGTCGGCGCGAATGTCGTGGTTCATCATCAACTCCGGGCGGCCCGACCGCGACTGGTCAGCTGATTTCACCATGACGATCGGCGGAGCTTCGTCGTCATAACAGGCCTGGTTCATCGCATGGATGCGGCCCAACATGTCCTCGGTGTCCATGCCCAAGTCTTTGGCGACGGTCGCTGCGTCCAGCCAGAAACCACGAGTGGAAGCCACCCGCAACACGATCCTTGCATCGGTGTCGTCCAGACGGTCGATCGCTCTCTGGACCCTCTCGGGAGTCCACGCTGCGAGCGCCGCACGCATGGTGATCTGGAGCAACCAGACCCCGAACTCCTTCTGGTGGTGCTCGGGCACCGGCACCATGACGTAACCCACGAACGGATCCTCCTGATTGAGCGCGTGCGAGATTAGCCCCGTCCTCCACCGATCCGGCCCGGATACGGCCCGGGACTGACATCGACACGGCTGCCTCCTCGAGCACCGATACGATGCCGGCCGACACGGAGGACCACTCTCGAAATGCAGCTAGCCGAACTTCCCGCGAAGGTCCGACGAGCGTGGTGTCACCTCCTGGGCGTCAAGGACACGGCCGAAAGGACGGTGTTCTGGTCTGCGATCAGGAGCAGCCACCCGCCGTTCATCCACGCCGTCGCCGAGGATGCCCGCATCACGGCCGGCCGCCGGGGCGAACGGCGTGAGTACCACGGCCGACTCGACCAGATCCTCCAGATCCTCCGCCTGGCGCTCGTGACCGAATCGTTCTTCGGCCAGATCTGCTATCGGGCCAAGGCCTCGCTCCAGGCGCGCCGCGTGCCGGTGCTTCCCCGGATCATGCACCACCTGTCGGTGAGCCACGGGCAGATCGTCGTGGGCGATCCGGTGGTGATCGAGGCCGGGGTCTTCATCCCCCACGGACAGGTCTGCATCGACGGGGTCACGACAATCGGCGCTGGATCGACGATCAGCCCGTTCACCTCCATCGGCTTGCGAGCCGGCGACTTCTACGGTCCCAGCGTCGGTCGCGGCGTCGAGGTCGGCACGGGAGCACGCGTCCTCGGGCCGTGGAAGTTGGGGGACGGATCCAGGATCGGGGCGAACGCGGTCATCGTGTGCGACATCCCCGCTGGAACGGTGGCGGTAGGGGTACCGGCGCGGATCCTCGGCGAACGGGAATGACCCGGACTCCCAGTCGGACATCGATGCGTTCCGAAGGCTCGACCAGGCCTTTGGTGGTCACCTTCATCGCATGGAGCCGCCCGAAGCCGATCGGTGGTGTCACAACGCTCTACAACTTCGCGAACGCGCTCGCAGACCGAGGCAACGAGGTGCACCTCTGTCACCTGCCCTATGGAACCATGCGCATCGACGGCCTCGGCGACCTCGCCTGGTTTCGGTTCCACCCGGCCGTCATCCACCACATGATCGATTCGAACGATGCGCACTTCCCTCCCGGTGACGTCGTGTTCGGCACAGGAGCACCTCCCGAGACGGGACTGCCGGTCCATCTCGTCCAAGGCAGAGAGATGTTGTACGCAGAACTCGAAAGATCGGCGTTCAGGACACCCGGCTTGAAGATCGCAGTCGCTTCCTGGCTCAGGGACGCGGGTGAGCAGTGGGGTTTCCCTGCGGAACGTTGCCGCGTCGTCATCCAAGGAATCGACCACACGGTGTTCCGCCAGAACCGATCTCTCACGGAACGGGACGACCGTGTCGCAGTCCTGTTCCACGAGCACCCGGCGAAGGGGTGGGATGTGGCCTTCGCCGCGCTGCGGTCGGTCAAGGAGGAGATCCCGAACCTGCGGGTCAGCGCGTTCGGCACCAGTGCTCCGCCCCAGGAGTTGCCCGACTGGATCGAGTTCACGACGGCTCCGACCGAGGATCACCTCGTCGACGAGATCTACAACCGGAGTGCTGTATTCCTACAGGCGAGCGACCACGAGGGCTTCGGGTTGACGGCGGTCGAGGCGATGGCATGCGGTTGCGCGTTGGTCACGACCGACAACGGGGGTTCGCGCGACTACGCGTTCCAGGAGCACACAGCGCTACTCGCTGCACCACGCGACGTGAGGGGTCTGACCGACGCGGTCGTTCGCGCCTTGCGCGACGACGGATTGCGTCAGCGGCTCGCTTCAGCGGGTCGAGACCTGGTACGCCGATTCACATGGGAGCGAGCCGGCGAGGAGATGGAGGGCATGTTGCGGGCGTTCGTGCAGAACCCGGCACCCGATCTCGTTCCACCCGGCCCCGAGACACACCCCGCGGACGACACTCTTTTCCTCCGCCCATGGAAGAACGATGTCGCCCGGCCTCAGACGAAAGACCGATAGCGCTCGACGAGATCGACGACTTCCTCACGCACCATTGGCAAGACGGTTCTGAGATATTCGTCGTCCACGTCTGGAAGTCCCGCCGGCTCCCTTTCATCGATCATCGATGAGAGAAGGTCGGCCGTGTAGCGGGCAACCTCGAGTCGCGGTGCCACGCGCTCCCACCTCGCCCACTCGGGTTCGCGGCGACCGTCCGCCGTGGTCATGTAGCCGGAAGGAGATATGTAGTGAGATAGGCCGCCGATGTGGAGCAGCTGAGGGAGGTCGCGGTGGATCAACGGGCGATCATCCCCGTTGAGTAGGACGTTGACGACCTTCGCCGTGTCGTAGACGAGGAAGCTCCGACCCATTTTCTCGAGGCGCACCATCGTCTCGGGAGGAAGGTCCGGACCTGCTGAACCGAGCCCGACACTCCAACGATCGCGGACCTCGAGCAGAGCTCGACGGTCGTAGATCGCGAGGTGTGGGCTTCCGTAGACGAACCCGTCGGATCCGATGAAGAACTCCCCTGCCACGCCCGGGTGGCCGTCGGGCAGGACGCTGTCCCGACTCCAGATCTCCTTGCCCGAAGTCACTGCGCCCCGACCCGGGAGGAGGGCGAGAAGGTCCCCGACGAACGGGGCCGAAGCCTTGATGTCGGGGTCGATCAGGCAGAAACACGGCCCGTCGTCCCTTGAATCGAGGACCACGTCCAAGGCCTGGCCGTGCGCCTTCATGTCGTCGAACACATGCATCACTTCAACGACCCGGTCGGGGTGTTTGGCCCGGAACTCCTCCATCTTGTCGACCTCGCCCGGCTCGCAGCCGTTCACAACGAAGCGGAACCGACTCTTGGACTGGGCGATCTGACTGGCTACGAAGTACTTCAGGCGGTCGAAGACAGCACCCGTCCAGACAATGTTCCAGACGAGTTCCTCTTCACGGGGAGACCCCGGTGAATGGGCCCTGACCGCCGACACGCGAACGCCGCGTGGACCGTCGTCGACTGTTTCGTCCGACGCCGACAGATCGAGCTCCTCGAGGTGCCAACCTTCGGGCACCGTCGGGTCCTGAACCCTGTCAGGACCCAGGGGCGCCTGGAAACGACCTGGGTCCGCCACATAGTCCGCCAACGAGCGGTACAAGCGGTCTCCGGACGTCTCCGATGTGAACTCCCCGGCGCGTGCGATTCCCTCCGCGGCGATTCGGTGTCTCAGGTCGTCATTTTCCAGCAGCTCGACCACGGCCGCAGCGAGACCAACGGCGTCACCACGGTCGCAGACCAACGCCGTGCTGCGGTCGGTCGCGTAGTCGCGGGAGCCACCGTTGTCGGTCGTGACCAGCGCGCAACCCGAAGCCATTCCCTCCACCGCCGACAACCCGAACCCCTCGTGCCAGCTCGCCTGGAGCAGCACCTTGGAGCAGTTGAAGATCTCCTCGGCGAGGACACGACGGTCGTCAGCGATCGCGAACTGCATCCAGTCGGGCACGTCGTGGGCCGGATCAGCGAGACCGAACACCTGAACCGACAATTCGGGTCGCACGATCCTCACCCTCTCCAGTGCGTCACGCGCGACCGTCCACGCCTTAGAGGGGTGGCGGTTGTAGAGAACTGCGACGTCGACAGGTCTGCGGTCCAGGGGAACGATCACCCGGAAGAGGTCGTGCTCGATGCCACACGGAACGTGCACCATCTGCTCGACGGGGACGCCGTATTCCTCTCCCAGTTCCGCCAACCAACGGGCGACGACGACCTTCAATCCACGAAACCGGTAATTCGCGCGCTCCCATTCCGGGTTGACCATCCGGTGGCCTTGGATGACGGAAACGGGAAGTCCGAACCGAGCGGGTGCGCTCGGGATCATCACGACGTCGGAGTTCGGGATCGACGGGTCGTCGACGTCGTCGACCACAAAGTGGGAGATCGCCGGATCGAAGTCGAACCATGTGATCTCGCCAACGTTCGCCACGCGCCAGGGTGTCTTCGGGCCGTGGACGAACTGGACCTCGGCGCCTCGTCGGGCCAAGGCGTTCGCCATCCGATACAGCACGACCACCCCGCCGGTGTACTGCGAGGAACTCGGCCAGACGAAGGTGACGATCACCGGTTGGTGGTCCTGGGCACGGGGTGGGAGTGTAGCCACGGTGAGTGAGCGAAGGTCCTCACCTGCGTGGCCGCCCTGATCAACTGGGGACCGTCACGAACCGTTTCCAGGGCTCGGTTAGGGTGCCGGCGTGCACGAGCCGCCCGTCGAAACCGGCACCTTCGACGCCGGGCCGGAAATGGACGGGAGCAGCACGACCACCTTCACCGAGGAAGACGTCGTCTTCAACGTCGTGTGGACGGGGACGACCTTCTCGACGCTCACGGACTTCACCACCACAGTTCTCGCCCGCAGTCGGGCCAGAATGCGCTTCATCGCCAACGCCTGCCCGCCGTCGGAGATCGACGCGATGGTGCGCTTCAGTGACCGGCACGCCGGTCGCGTCGTGGAGGTCATGGTCGCCTCTTCCGGTCGCATGCTCCGCCACGGTGACTGCCTCGATCTCGTGCTCAACGAGCGTGACGACGGCCCGTTGTTCTGTCTCCTGGACCCGGACATCCTCGTGACAGCTCCGTTCATGGGGGTATACCTCCGCACGCTCGACCGCTGCTCGGCCGTCACCTCGGGACGTGAGATCTGGAGCGACGACAACATCCGCCCCAACGGCCACATCGGGGTCAACGGCGAGATCTTCTTCGACCGTGACGGATTCGTGTTCGGCAGCCCACACTTCGCCCTCTACCGATCGGCGGACCTGAGAGCGACGACGACACGCTGGGGGGTGGGCTTCTCCTCCGCCGGAAGCGACGTACCAGAACCTGCTCGGGAACAGTTGAAGAGCATGGGTCGTAGCTATTGGATCTACGACACCGGAAAGGTGGTGAACATCCTCCTGCAAGCCGACGGCTCTCGTCTCGTCCACATCGAGAACGACCACCTGGTCCACGTGGGCGGCCTTGCCCACTTCCTGTCACCGCCCGAACCGACGGTTTCCGAGGACGGAACTCTCATCCGCGAGTGGGGTCAGACGGCGAACTGGGGCGAGTGGGAAGGTCAGGGTGACCGCTACTTCGTTGCCGGTCATGCGGCACGCCTGCTGAAGGCACGCGCCGAACGGACCTCGCCGCCCGAGATGCCGACTGATGTCGACGCCACCATGACGGCCAAACTCCACACCTTGCGCGCAGCGATCGCGACGCTCGACCACCCGACGGATCGCTGACGGCACCGGACACCGGTTATCGGCCACTATCTCAGCCATACGCCGCGGTTTCCCCGCCTCCTGATCTCCCGAGGACGAGCTCCATGGACGACACCGAAACCCCCGCCCGTACCAACCAGGACGCATCGACGGACCTCGGGACGATCCCCTTCAACAGGCCCTCGATCGTCGGGCGGGAAATGGAGCTGATGCGCGAGGCGATCGAGCAGGGACACACCTCTGCGGAGGGCCCCTTCAGCAGCGTCGCCGCGGAGATCCTCACCGAGGCGACAGGAGGGAGATCGGTCCTGCTGACGACCTCCTGCACCGCTGCTCTCGAGATGGCGGCCTTGCTGCTCGACATCGGACCCGGCGACACGGTCGTGGTTCCGTCCTTCGGGTTCGTGACGACGGCGTTGGCGTTCGTTCGCCAGGGCGCACGGGTCCACTTCTGCGACATCGAGCCCGACACCCTCGGCCTCGATCCCGCGCACCTCGAGACCCTCATGGACGAAACCGTCCGTGCAGTCGTACCCATCCACTATTCGGGTGTCGGTTGCGACCTCGACGGCATCAAGGAGGTGCTGGCCCGTTGGCCGAACGCCTTCTTGGTGGAGGACAACGCGCACGGCCTTTTCGGCACCTACAAGGGCGAGCCGCTCGGCTCCCACGGCCGATTCGCAACCCTCAGCTTCCACGAGACGAAGAACTTCATCTGTGGCGAAGGAGGCGCGCTCGTGGTGAACGACCCTGCCGATGTCGACAGGGCTCGCGTCGTTTACCAGAAGGGCACGGACCGCACGGCGTTCCTCCTCGGCCAGGTCGACAAGTACTC
>JAGQSN010000082.1:0-2423 GCA_020439555.1 Acidimicrobiales bacterium
GTTGTCGAGCAGTTCGTTGGCGATCACCACGCCGGTGATCGGCCCCTCCGGGAACGAGGTGACCGACTCGACACCGTCGGGATGGTGCGCGTGCTGGTGCTCGGCGACCTCGACGCAGACCAGCTGCATCGCCTCACCGCAGGCCGGTGCGGCGGCGATGATCGCCCGCGCCAGCGTGCCGGGGCCGGCACCTGCGTCGACGACGGTGAACGGGTCGGGCCGGCCGAGGCGCACCCATTCGCTGTCGAGGAAGCGGGCGACCACGGCCCCGAACAACGGACCCACCTCCGGCGAGGTGATGAAGTCGCCGCGGCGCCCGGCGCGACCACCCGTGGTGTAGAAGCCGTCCGGCCCGTACAGGGCCGTGTCCATGAACGCCGAGAACGGGACGGCGACGGGCTCGCTCACACGAGCGCAGCTCAGCGGCCGAGGGCGCTGGTGAGGTCGGGTAGGTCGGCGAAGCGGAGCACGAGGCTCGGCAGCACGCCGAGCACGACGGTGCCGGCGGCGCAGATGCCGAGCGCGGCCCACACGGGCTGCGGGGCGACGACCGGGGTCGTGTCGCCGTCGGGCACCGGCTTCATCCACATCTCGCGGAGGACCTTCATGTAGTACGCAGCCGAGATGACCGTGTTGACGGCCGCCACCACGGCGAGCACGTAGGCGGCGGTGTCACCGGCATCGAGGAGCGTCTTGAACGCCTGCAGCTGGGCGATCCAGATGCCGAGCGGCGGGATGCCGGCGAGCGACGCGAGGAAGATCGTCATCAGCAGGCCCATGCCCGGGGCGTAGCTCATCAGGCCGCCGAACGACGAGATCTCGCCGCTGCGGGTCTTGCGACTGACGGCGATGATCACCGCGAACGCGCCGAGGTTCGAGAAGGCGTAGATCAGCAGGTAGATGACGACCGACTTGAGCGCCGACTCGGCGGCGTCCCCCGACGCCATCACGGCGAGCGGCATCAGGATGAAGCCGCCCTGGCTCACCGAGGAGTAGGCGAGCATCCGCACGATGTTCGTCTGCCGGAGTGCGAGCACGTTCCCGCCCGTCATCGTGAGCGCGGCGAGCACCCACAGGAACGGGCCGTAGACGCCATCGGCGCCGGGGAAGGCGAGGAAGACCATCGTCACGAGGGCGGCGAACCCCGCCGCCTTCGACGCCACCGACAGGAACGCCGTGACCGGGGTGGGCGCGCCCTCGTAGGTGTCGGGCGCCCAGGTGTGGAACGGCACGGCCGAGACCTTGAAGGCGAAGCCGACCAACGTGAGCACGATGCCGATCACCGCGACCGGTTCGGCGCCGAACGAACCGTTGACGGCGTTGCCGATCTCGACGAGACGGGTCTCACCGGTTCCGCCGAAGATCAGCGACATGCCGTACAGCATCACGGCGGATGCGAAGACACCGATCAGGTAGTACTTCATGCCCGCCTCGATGCCGGTCTTGGCCCGCTTGCGCCAACCGGCGAGCAGGTACACGGGGATCGACAGCAGTTCGAGGGCTACGAAGATGCTGACCAGGTCACGGGCCGAAGCCATGAACACCATGCCGATGACCGAGGCGAGGAGCAGGAAGTAGTACTCCCCCTCCGCATAGTCGCCCTCGGCGACGTAGTGCGTCGACAGGAGGACCGTCACGTAGCCGGCCACGACGAAGAGGGCCGTCATCATGAGGGCGAAGCGATCGACGACGAACGCGCCGCCCAGCATCTCGCGGGAACGGTCGTCGCTGATGGCGAGGGTCAACGTCGGGATGAGCGAACCGAGCAGGCCGAGGCCGACGAGGTTCGGTAGGAGCGCCGATGAGCGCTCGGCGAGGATCGCGTCGAGCGTGACCGTCAAGCCCAGCGTGACCGTCAGCACGACCAGCGGCGCGAGCGCGTGCCAGTCGAGGACCGGCGTGCTGTACGTGCCGGCGGCGGCGAGGAGCGTGGCGGTCATCCGATCAGCCTCCGACGATCGCCGAGAGACTGTGGACGACGGCTCCGTCGGTGATCCGGAAGATCAGCTGCGGGAAGAAGCCGAACACCGCGATCAGGACGATGAAGGGGGCCCAGGCGATGTAGTCCGTGACGTGCATGTCGTGGATGTGGGCGTCCTCGAACTCCTTCGTCGGAGTGCCGAAGGCGACGCGCTGGAGCATCCACAGCAGGTAGCCCGCAGCCAGGATCGTGCCGATCGCGCCGACGACGAGGAAGGCCCGGAAGACCGGCTCGCTCAGCCCGGGAGCCGGGCTGTATGCGGCGATCAGCGCCGGGAACTCGCCCCAGAAGCCGGCCAGGCCCGGAAGGCCGAGGGAGGCCATGCAGGCGAAGCCGAGCAGCCAGCCCATGTGCGGAGCCTTGAGCAGAAGTCCACCGAGCCGGGACATGTCGAGAGTGTGGAAGCGGTCCTTCACCGAGCCGGCGATGAAGAAGAGCATGC
>JAGQSN010000082.1:2477-2727 GCA_020439555.1 Acidimicrobiales bacterium
GCATCACGTAGCCCATGTGGGCGACGGACGAGAACGCGATCAGGCGCTTCATATCGGTCTGGGCGAGACAGCCGAGTGCGCCGTAGATGATCCCGATCACGGCGAGGAGCCCGATGACCGGCGCCCACTCCTTCGCGGCGACCGGAAGGATCGGGATGGCGATGCGGATGAAGCCGTAGGTGCCGAGCTTCAGGAGCACGGCAGCCAGGATGACCGAGCCCTGGGTCGGCGCCTGGGTGTGGGCGTCGGG
>JAGQSN010000082.1:2734-3116 GCA_020439555.1 Acidimicrobiales bacterium
TGGAACGGGAACATCGGGACCTTGACGCCGAACGCCAGGAAGAAGCCGCCGAATATCAGCACCGCGGTGGACTTGGCGAGTCCGTCGCCGCCCCAGGCCACCAGCGCCGGGATCGAGAAGCCGGTGCCCTCGGGGGCGAGGATGTGCACGGCGACGATCGACACGATCATGAACGCCGAACCGAAGACCGTGTACAGGAAGAACTTCAGCGACGCGTACTTGCGGTCGTCACCGCCGAACACACCGATGAGGAAGAACATCGGCAGCAGGACGACCTCGAAGAACACGAAGAAGAGCAGCAGGTCCTGGGCGATGAAGCAGCCGATCATGCCGACCTCGAGGAGGAGGATCAGCGACAGGAAGGCCTTCGGGTTGTGCGGCT
>JAGQSN010000083.1:0-7108 GCA_020439555.1 Acidimicrobiales bacterium
GGTTCGTTTCGAAGGCTTCGACCTCTACCTCTGGGCGAACCGGACCGGAACCGTGCCGACGGGCGAGGGGACCTACAGCGCGGTGGCACGTCCGACCTTCGGTCCCGGGTACGCGCCGGGTGGTGGATTCGCGCCGCCCCCACCACCCCCGCCGCCGACGTCGTCCGGATTCGGCCCGCCCGTCTCCAAGCTCCCGCCTCCACCGGTTCCACCGCCCGAAGCCCGTGACTCGTAGTCGGCGAGCCCTTCTCCTTGCTCCCCTGGCCGTTCTTGCGGTCCTGCTCGCCTTCGGACCACCGGCTTCGGCGGAGGACGTGTCGCGGTCGGAGGCGGCCGACCGGGCAGCGGCGGCGGTCGCGAGCGGAGACCCGGCCGCGTACGCGCCGCTGCGCGAGGTGACCTCGGTCGATGGTCGGCCGGTCGATATCGACGCTGTACTGGCCGGTGACGAGGCCGACGTGTCCGCACGACTGAAGACACTCGAGAGCGTCTGGTCCGATGCACCCCACGACGGCACGGCCGCTCCGACGCCGGCGGCGACCGAACGTCACCGCGCAGCCGAGGTGCTGGAACAGGACAAGTTCCACGAGCCGGACGTCCCCCGACCGTTCCGCCGACCGTTGCGCTGGCTCGGTGACCGGCTGGCCGACATCTGGGGGCGCGCCGCCGACTTCCTGTCACCGGTGCTCGGACGTGTGGGATCGAGGCTCTTCCTGGCCGGTTTGCTGATCGCCGGGTTGGCCACCGTCCTGTCGGTAGCGGTCCGGCGGAGCGCCAAGGGGCAGACCCGGGACGTGAAAGGTCGGTCCGGCTGGTTGGTCGACCCGACCCTCGACCCGGCGGATCTCGAACGGCAAGCGACCGACGCGTCCGCTGCCGGGGACCACGCGTTGGCGGTGCGACTCCGCTATGAAGCCGGCCTCCTGCGGCTCGTCGCGGCCGGTCGACTGGAACTCCGACCCGAGACGACGGCCACCACCGCTGCCGCCGCGATCGACCACCCGCTCATGGACGACCTGACGGCGACCTTCGAGGAGATCGTCTACGGCGGCAGGCCCGCGACCGCTGAGGACGACAGGAACTCGACTCACGGTTGGCCGGAGGTGCTTCGGGCCTCGTCGGCTGGTCGTCGTGGCCACCGGGAAGCGAAGGGGAGGGCTGCCGGATGAGGGCCTGGTGGTCGTCGCTCGGTCGGGTCCAACGCATCGTGGCGGTCGTCGTCGCGCTCGTGGTCGGCGTGAACCTCGTTCTGGCAGGCCTCGGTGACGTCGTGCCACGTTCGCCGGGAGGTCCGACCTCCTCGACCTTCGGGACCGGTCCGGACGGACTCGCCGCCTACTCGGACCTCCTCGAACGCTCGGGTCACGACGTCACCCGCCTCAGGTCCCGGCTCAACACAGCGGACCTGCCACCGGATGCGACGGTGATCCTCGCTGACCCGTCCTCCTTGTCGGAGTCCGAAGGTGTCGCGCTGGTCCGGTTCGCGGGCGCTGGAGGGCGTGTCGTGCTGTCGGGGGTGTCGACCGGCCCGCTCGTCGCGGCGTTGACGGGTGTGCGGATCGAGTCGGTGACCGAAGAGCGTGCCGATCGGATCGACGTGTGGGTCCCGACCGACCTGACCGGATCCGCCGAGAGGCTCGAAGGCGACGAGGGAACGCGTTGGACCGACTACGGGCCGCTGCTGCCATTGGCAGGAGTCGACGGAAAGGCGGCGTTGCTGACCGCTCCGGTCGGCAAGGGCCGGATCGTCGCCCTCGCCGACACCGGGCCGCTTCGCAACGAGAACCTCGCCCGGGCCGACAACGCCGCGTTCGGTGTCGCCCTCGCCGGCCACGGCCGACCCGTCGTCTTCGTCGAGTCCGTCCACGGGTTCGCGACCGGTGGGCTCGACGCCGTCCCGTCGGGCTGGAAGTGGGCGGCGGCAGGACTCGCTGTCGCGCTCGTTCTCGGGCTGTGGGCGGCGGGCACCCGGTTCGGCCCGCCGGAACCATCGGCTCGCACGCTGCGTCCTCCCCGCAGCGACTACGTCGACGCTGTCGCAGCGACCATGCGCAACGGGGTGGCAGCCCCGGGGGATCTCGTCGAAGCGCTCGTCGGTGAGGAGACGGCGGACGAGGTGTCGACCCTGGACGAAGCAGTGGCCGTGGGCGCCTCGAAAGCGGCCGAACGCCGTCGGCAGTACCTCCGGTCGGAGACCGGGACCGCCTCCGCTACCGTCGCCGACCGTTCCGAACCACCGGGAGATCGACCGTGACAGACCCGACCGAACCGACCGCGCCTGGTGCACCGGTCCTGCACGACCTGCGGACACGGCTCCACGAGGAGGTGTCGAAGGTCGTCGTGGGGCAGGGCGACGCGGTCGACGCCCTGCTGGTGGCCCTCTCGGTCGGCGGCCACGTGCTGCTCGAAGGTGTCCCCGGGGTGGCGAAGACCCTGCTCGCCTCCACGTTCGCTTCGGCTCTCGGACTCGAGTTCCGTCGGGCGCAGTTCACGCCGGATCTTCTCCCGTCGGACCTGACCGGCACCATGACCCTGCGCGACCGGGAGTTGGTCTTCCGGCCGGGACCCGTGTTCACGAACGTGCTCCTCGCGGACGAGATCAACCGGACCCCGCCGAAGACCCAGGCCGCGCTGCTGGAGGCGATGCAGGAAGGCCAGGTCACCGTCGACGGCGAATCCCGCCCGCTTCCGGAACCGTTCCTGGTGGTAGCCACTCAGAACCCGATCGAGTACGAGGGCACCTACCCGCTGCCCGAGGCTCAACTCGACCGCTTCCTCGTGAAGGTCATCGTCGACTACCCCGACGAGGCCTCCGAACGCTCCTTGCTCGCGCTGTCGAGGACCGGCCTCGAACCGACGGCGAGTCGTGACGTCCATCCGGTGGTCGACGCGTCGGACGTCGCGGCCGCGAGGGCCGAAGTGGATGCGACCGTCGTCTCCGAGGAGGTGGCCGCGTATGTGACGGCTCTGGTCCGCGCGACCCGTGCTCTGCCCGCGGTCCAGGTGGGTGCGAGCCCGAGGGCGGGAGTCCACCTGCTCGTCGCGGCGAAGGCCTCGGCGCGCCTGTGGGGACGGCACTACGTGATTCCGGACGACGTCATCCGCGTCGCACCGTCGGTTCTGCGCCACCGTCTCGTCCTGCGACCCGAAGCGGAACTGGATCGGGTGACGCCGGACGTGGCCGTCGCGAACGCGATCGCCGCCGTTGCCGTCCCGAGGTGATTCCGAGGTGAGGCCGTGGTGACGCCGACCGGCCGGACCGTGGTTCTGGCCGTGGTCGCGTCGGCCACGGCGTTCTTCTGGTCAGCGGGACTCGCTGCCGCCCTGCTGGTCGCAGTTCTCGTCGCGTTCGCCGTCGACGCCTCCTGCGTCCGCCGGCCACCGGCACTGACGGTCCGATGGCCCGTCGAACTGGTCCGCGGTGCGCCCAGCCCTTTCGCCGTCACCGTGCAACCACATCCCGGAACGACGGTGGTCGTGCGTCAGCCCCAGACCGCCGAACTACGGGTCGAACCCGCCGAGGACGCAGGTTCGCTCGAAGGCGAACTCGTCGCGTTGACCCGTGGCGTGCACGAACCGTCCGGGCCAGTGACACGCAGCACCGGACCACTCGGCCTGGCCGCGTGGATCCACCACCACCCGGCCCCGCCGCCGACCACCGGTCACGCCGACCTACCCGGTGCCCGGCGCATCGCGGCAGCCGTGCGGGAGGGCACCTTCCGGGACCCGGGGCTTCGACGTGGCCCGCTCGGGCTCGGCACGGACTTCGAGTCGATCCGCGACTACACGCCCGACGACGACATCCGCCGGGTCAACTGGCTCGCGGGCGAACGAACGGGTCGACCGATGGTGAACACCTACCGGGAGGACACCGAGCGGGACCTGTGGTGCCTCGTCGACACCGGGCGATTGCTGGCCTCACCGGTGGGGGACCGGACCCGCCTGGACGTCGCCCTCGATGCGTTGACCGCGGTTGCGGCGGTGGCGCAGGTCGTGGGCGATCGGATCGGTGCTGTCGTCTTCGACGACAAGGTGCGGCGGGTGATCCGTCCCCGTCGTGCGGACGCGGCGGCCCTGTGCCGTTCGCTCGACGACCTCCAGCCCCGGATCGTCGACAGCGACTACGACGCCGCCTTCCAACAGATTGCGACCGTCAAACGCTCACTGGTCGTCGTGTTCACCGACGTGCTCGACGGCGCCGCAGCGGCTCCCCTGCTGTCCGCGATGCCGGTCCTCACGCGGCGCCACGTGGTCGTCGTGGCCGGAGTGTTGGACCCCGACCTCGTCGAGGCCGTCACCGAAGTTCCGAAGACGCCCACCGACCTGCTGCGCGCCGGGGCGGCGGGTGACCTGCTCGACGAACGCGACGACGTGGGCGAACGACTCCGACGCGCCGGGGCGATCGTCGTCGACCAACCGGCGGAACGACTCGCCGGTGCGTGCGTCGCCGCCTACCTGCGACTCAAGGCGACATCTCGGCTCTGAGCGCGACCGGCGATCGACGACCTCGCCAGAGCACGGTCGCCCAGAACGCACCGCCGAGACCGAAACCGATTGCGAGCGCCGCGGGAAGGCTCACGCCGCGCGGGGTGACGAACCCTTCGACGAGCCCGCACGGCACCAACAGCAGACCTGCACCTAGAGCCATCTCCACCGCGGCTCGACCCTCCTCGCCGAGCGCCCGGACACGGGTCCTGTTGCCCGGCCGCAGGAGCGCCCACCCGAGGCGGAGGCCAGCGGCGCCGGACACGACGATCAACGACAACTCGAGCACCCCGTGGGGTGCGACGAGCCGGATGATCGACTCCGTGTTGCCGGCCTCGGCACCCAGTCCGAACACGAGCCCCAGTACCAGGCTGTTGAACAGCAGGCTGAAACCGGTCAGCACACCCCCCGTCACCCCACCTGCGAACGCCACGAACGAGACCTGCACGTTGTTCGTGAAGATCTGCGACGAGAACGCAGCGTTCTCGTCGAAACGGGTCACCTTCTGACTGTCGGGATCACGCACCTGCCCGTCACCGGCCCCGGCGGACAACTCGGACACCTGCGCAACGCGTGCCGCTCTCGCCGGGTTCTCGTGCGACCAGAACCCGACCAGGACACCGGGGAGCAGCAGGAGCGCCGCCGCGACGAGAAGCGGCTTGGGCCGCTCGGCCACCCGCTGCCAGAAGCCGGTCGTGACGAAGTGCGCGAACGACGTCCGGCGGGTGACGTTGCGGTAGAGGTGCGAACGGGCGGTTCGGACCAGACCCTCCAGGTGCACCGTGACTGGGTCACCGGGGAACCGTCGCCGCGCATACGCGAGGTCCGCCACCACCTGGCGGTAGGCACGGGCCTGCCAGCGAACCATCGACACGTCGCTGCGCCGGTCCGTGGTGGTGGCTCGCAGCGACTCGCCTAGGGCATCCCAGGTCGGTTGCCGCTTGGCGGTGAACTGGCTCAGCGGCTCTGGCACTGATGCTCCGGGGTCGATGTCCGTGGTTGGTCAAAGGCGGGTGAGCCCGCCGTGACGGGCCGTCTAGCGTCGCCCGGGTGGATACACGAGACCGGGTGACGCTGGCCAGCGCCGAGGGTATCGACATCGACCTGCGCCCGGCCGGCATCGGTTCCCGTGGCGCGGCCCAGGCCATCGACCTCGCCGTCGAGTTGCTGGTCGTGATGGTGTTCTCCTGGGTCGCCGGTACGTTCGGCGCGATCGGTGCGGCCTGGTTCGCGGTGATCGGATTCCTGACGCTGGTCGGCTACCCGATCATCTCCGAGGCGACCTTCGGTGGTCGCACGATCGGCAAGCGCATCGTCGGTATCCGGACCGTGGCCGATGATGGCGCGGCGGTGACCTTCATGGCAGCGGCCATCCGGGGCATCGTGCGGATCATCGACCTGATGCCAGGAGTCGGGCTGGTGGGGGCCATCTCGATCCTGGCCACGTCACGTTCCCAACGGCTCGGCGACCTCGTCGCCGGCACGCTCGTGGTGCACGAGTCGACCGATCGGTCGCGCCGCCGAGAGTTCCAGCGGCACGGCCAACTCGAAGTCGGCTGGCCGATCCCCCCGGTGCTGTCGCCCGAACACGCCGGCTGGGACGTCTCCGGTGTCGGGCCGGAGGATCTCGTCGGCGCCAGGTCGTTCCTGGCCCGCCGCCACCAGATCGACCCCTACCACCGCGCCGAGTTGGCCGACCGACTGGCCAAGGAGCTTCTACCCAAGGTCGCCGGAGTCCCGCTCGACGGAGGCCCCGAAGCCTTCCTGGAACGAGTGGTGGCAGCCAGAGCAGACCGCTGACGGCACGAGTCAGGAGCTGTGCTCGGTGAAGCGGTCGAGCAGGGCCTGGGCCCCGGCGGTCGGGGCGATCGTCCCGTCGTGGACGGCGGCCTCCAACTTCGACAGCTCCTCGGCGACCGCGGGGGAGCGGCGGAACCGTTCGGCCAGACCGGCCCGGATCTCCTCCCACAGCCAGGCCCGAGCCTGGTCCGCTCGGAGTGCGTCGAGCTGGCCCGTGGAGCGCAGGTGGTCGTGCAATTCGACGATCCGTTCCCACACCTCCGCCACGCCGGTCCCGTTGGGGGAGGAGACCAGCATCGTCTCGGTGGTGATGCCTTCGTGCTTAGGGCGCAGGAGTCCGATCGCCCTGCGCAGGTCCGTCGCCGCGTGGCGTGCGGCAGTGGCGAGGTCGCCGTCGGCCTTCGTGACCACCACGAGGTCGGCGAGCTCCATGATCCCGCGCTTGATGCCCTGAAGATCGTCGCCGCCACCGGGCGACGCGAGCAGCACGAACAGGTCCACCAGGTCCGCGACCGCCAACTCCGACTGGCCGACACCGACCGTTTCCACGAGCACCACGTCGAATCCGGCCGCCTCGCAGAGCAGCATCGCCTCTCGGGTCCGTCGGGCGACGCCACCGAGTTCACCTCCCGAAGGCGAAGGGCGGATGAAGGCGTCGGGGTCCCGCGAGAGGCTCTCCATGCGGGTCTTGTCACCCAGAATCGACCCTCCCGTGCGTGCGCTGGAAGGGTCGACCGCAAGGACCGCCACACGGTGCCCGGCGGCGATCACGTGTCGACCGACCGCTTCGATGAACGTCGACTTGCCGACGCCCGGCGGGCCG
>JAGQSN010000083.1:7178-7633 GCA_020439555.1 Acidimicrobiales bacterium
GCGTCGACTCGACCAGGGTGATCGCACGAGCGAGCGCCCGTCGGTCCCCGGCACGCACGGCCTCGATGAGAGCGGGAACCGTGTCGGGCATCGCCCGAACCTACCCCGACGCCACCTGCCCTCCGATCCTCACGGACGATGGGAGGCAGAGCGGGTGAGGCGTGCGAGACTCGGCTTCGACCCCTAGCTAGGAGACGTCCGTGGGACGACACATCGTTGTGCTCGGCAACTGCCAGACCGGCGGGCTCATGGCGAGCCTCGCCGCGATGCTGCCCGGCGACCGCGTGGACGGGGCGATGTGGCTCGGGGCCGAACCGGAAGAACTCGGTGGCCTCTTGGCGACGGCGGACGTGCTCGTCACCTCCGTCGCCCGTGAGGAAGCCGCAGCGGTGCTGGACCGTCACGGTTCGAGCGCCGAGGTGATCGTCGTCCCGGCGCTCTACTTCACGGCGTTG
>JAGQSN010000084.1 GCA_020439555.1 Acidimicrobiales bacterium
ACTGTCCGTCGCTGCCGGTGCGGAGCCAGTGGGAAGGGCCGCTGGTGGTGTCAGCGGAGGCACTGACGGATGCGGCGGACGTATTCCTGGGCCAACCGCCTGGCCGACTGTTGGTCGGGTCCCTCGGCCCAGATGTGGGTCACGGGCTCCTCCGGGTCCGGCAGCGCCAACACCCATCCGTCGTCGTGGAGCACCTTGACACCGTCGATCAGCTCGACGGGCCGGTCCTTGCTCAGTTCCACCAGCGTGCGCATGACGAGGCCCTTCTGTTCCCACGGAGTCACCACCCGCTCGTGGGCGAGGTGGACTCGTGGCAACCCTTCCCGGACCTTCGAGAGCGTCGTCGAGCCCTGCGCCAGCAGTTCGAGGAGCAGCACGAGTGCGGCGCTCGCGTCGAATGCCGGCAGGAAGCTGGGGACGATGAATCCCCCGTCGCCACTCGCGGCGAACCCGACCCTCGGTTCGCTGGCCGCAGCCATCAGAGCCGCGGTCGAGGTCTTCGTGTGCTGGACGGTCATGCCGCACGGCTCGAGAAGGCGGGACGCGACCGAACTGACGTTCACCGGCAGGGCGACCCGGTCGGCGTCCATGTGCCCCGCCACGAGCGAAACCATCGCGAGCCTGGACTCGTCGGCGGACAGGACGTGACCGGTGTCGTCGATCAGGTAGAGGTGCTCCCCGTCGGGGTCGAGGACTGCACCGAGGTGTGCACCCGAGGACCGCACCAGGCGGCTCACGTTCTCCAACGCCGATTCCAGGTCCACCTCGATGCGTTGCACGGTGGAGATGTACGGATTGACCCCCAGCACGTCCGCACCCAGCTTCCCGAGAAGGGTGGGCAGAACGAAGGCGGTCGCCCCGAAGCTGTAGTCGACGACGAGCTTGAACTTCGCGGCCCGGACCGTCGGCAGGTCGACGGTCGAACCGAGGGACTCCGAGTAGGCCTCCAGGGCGCGTGCCGGGAACGAGATGTCACCGATCTCGGCGGCGAAGACCCGGCGGAAGTCCTCCCGGTCGAAAAGCCTCTCGATCTTGCGCTTGGCCTCCGGGGCGATGTCGAGGCCGTCGTCGTCGAAGAAGCGGATCACCACCGACTGAGGGTCACCGTCGACGAGACGAATGGTGACTCCTGCCTCCACCTGCGGGGTGCGGGTCAGGAATCGGGTGACCGGGACGGTCGCGACCTCCAGGTCGAGCACGTTCACACCGCTCGAGTTGAGGCCCGCCATGAATGCCCGCTTCAACATCCGAGCCGCCCGGGAGGAGTCACGGGACGTCACGACGGTGGTCCCGGCCCGCAAGGAAGTGGCGAATGCCATGGCCACCTTGGCTGCGAGTTCTGGGTTGATGTCGACGTTGGCCAGTCCCGACACGCCGTCGCGGCCGAAGAGGCTACGGGCGCCCTTGGACTCCCAGATGATGGAGGTGTTGACGACTGCGCCGGCCTCGACAGTCTTGAACGGATAGATCTTCACGTCCGCGGCCACGTGCGCGTCCGCTCCGATGAAGCACTCGTCTCCGATCACGGACCCGTCGTCGCAACGCGCTCCCCTGCGCAGGTCGCTGGAACGTCCCACGACTGCACCCCGCAGCGTCACACCCTCGGCGAGATAGGTGTTCTCGTGAACGACCGAGCGTTCGATGTCGGCTCCCGCTCGCACGCGCACGTTACGCCCGAGGACCGCGTAGTCACCGATCCGGGCTCCGGCCTCGATGCGACAGTTCTCGCCGATGACGGCGAAGCCGTCGACGATCGCGTCCGGGTGCAGGTTCGCGCCCTCCCCCAACCAGATCCCCTCGTCGAGCGCGAAGCCGGGTACGTCCACCTGCACTCGTCCGTCCATCACGTCCTTGTGGACCGAGACGTAGGACTCGAGCGTTCCGACGTCCTCCCAGTAGCCCTCGCCGACGGCGCCGTAGATCGGCAGACCGGCTTCGAGCACCGCTGGGAAAACCTCCTCGGAGAAGTCCACCGCTCGGCCGTCGGGGATGTGGTCGAAGATCTCCGGTTCGAGGACGAAGATGCCGGTGTTGATGGTGTCACTGAAGACCTGACCCCACGTCGGCTTCTCGAGGAAGCGCTCGATCGAGCCGTCCTCGCGGGTGATGACGATCCCGAACTCGAGAGGGTTCTCGACCGCTACCAAACCGATGGTCGCCATCGCCTTGCGCTCCTCGTGGAAGGCGATGATCTTCCCGAGGTCGATGTCGGTGAGAACGTCACCGGAGATCACGAGGAACCGTTCGCCCAGATCCGCGGCCGCGTTGCGCACGGAGCCTGCGGTTCCGAGGGGCTTCTCCTCGGTCGCGTAGGTGATGTTCACGCCGAACTCCGAGCCGTCCCCGAAGTAGGTCCGGATCTGGTTCGCGAGGTACGCGACGGTCACCACGATGTCGGTCACGCCGTGGCGTCGGAGGAGCCCGACGACGTGCTCCATCATCGGCAGGTTCGCGACCGGCAGCATCGGTTTCGGGCAGTTCGAGGTCAGCGGGCGGAGCCTCGTGCCCTCGCCGCCGGCCATGATCACGGCCTTCATGTCAGCCGAACCTACCGCCTCGAAACCGTGAGGCGACCCGACTCAGGAGGCTCGGCCCTGCTCCTGGCGGGCGGCACGACCCTCGCGCAGCGCCCGGAGGGCGATCGGGGCGTACAACGCCCAGGCGATGTAGCTGAGGACGAGTCCGGGAATGCCCGTGACCCACGCGAAGACTCCGGCGGCTTCGTGCCAACCGAGCGTCGAGTGCGATGCGAGGAACAGCGGGAAGGCCATCATCAGGCCGAAAGTCCCGGCCTTTCCCCACCAGGTGACGTCGATGCGTCTGGCCCCGAGGGCAGCGATGGTCACCGTGGTGAACGCTACGACGCCCTCCCGCACGAGCACCATGACGGCGAACCAGGTCGGCACAGAACCGTCCACGAGGATGCCCCCGACCCCGACGAAGAAGAGCAGGCGGTCCGCGACCGGGTCGAGGATCTTGCCCAGGTCCGACACCTGGTTCCAATGGCGTGCGATGTAGCCGTCGACCCAGTCCGTGGCGCCCAGCGCGGCGAGGAGCCACGCGGCCGCAGCCCTGTTCTCCCTGCCGAACAGCAGGTACAAGAAGATCGGCAGACAGGACAGCCGGACGAGGGAGATGAAGTTCGGGAGGGTCAGAATCGCCGAGCCACGCTCGTTCTGGCTGGTGCCCCGCACAGGCGCAGCTCCTGGTGCGTGAGGGTCCGCTGCGCTCATGGCCGGAGCCTACCGGTGTGTCTCGGCAGCCTTCGACGACGGTCGCCCTCTACCGTTCCGGTGCATGACCACGCTGTTCACCCGAATCATCGACGGCGAGATCCCTGGGACGTTCGTGTGGCGGGACGACCGCTGCGTCGTGTTCCTGTCGATCGGACCACTTCGACCCGGCCACGCGCTGGTCGTCCCCCGTGCCGAGGTCGACCATTGGCTCGACCTGGACCCCGACGACGTGGCCCACCTCATGAAGGTCGCTCAGATCGTCGGCAAGGCGCAGATGGCCGCCTTCTCGCCGGTGCGGATCGGCGTGATCATCGCCGGTCTGGAAGTTCCGCACACCCATGTGCACGTCGTTCCGATCGGCTCGGAGGCGGACCTGGACTTCGCCCGTGCGGGTTCGGCTTCTCCCACGGACCTGGAAGCCGCCGCGGAACCGATCCGTGCTGCGTTGCGTGCTCTGGGGCACTCGGAGGTCGTCGACTCCTGACCCTTCGCCGTCAGGCGCCGTCGTCACGAACCAGGACCAGGACGTTCTGGATGTCGGACACGACGGTGAAGCCGTGCTGTTCGAACTCGTCGACCACGAGGGCTCGACGGGTCGACGTCCAAACGGGTTGGCCCTCGTCGTCGACGGTTTCCGACGTGTCCAGGACTATCGCCTGGACCTCGTCGGCGATCCGTTCGATCCGCTTCTTGTCGAAGGAGCGCGGGTGCGGCGGCATTTCCACGATCACGGCACGGGCGGCCAGGAGCGCCGAGACCTGAGGGGACGTGGCGACGGCGGCATCGTGGCCGACCAGGTCGGCCGACTGCATCCGCGCACCGTCGAGGGCATCTCGGCCGCCCCAACTCCACGGGTGTTCGTACGGCGACACCGGTGACTCGGTGGCGAACAACAGCAGCACTCCCGCCAGGAGCGCGAACAGCACACGGTGGTCCACGTTCACCCTCGTGACGCTCTGGTGGCCGATCCGCGCCAACGCGTACACGAGCGCCACGAACACGAACGCCATGGCCGGTCCGATGTGAGCGGCCGCCGGCGACAGGTCGAGGACCCCTTGTCCGGCCGTGCGCTGCACCGCTCGGTCGGCGACCATCGCCAACACGAGGCATGGTGCCGCGAGCACGGCACGCCGCGGAGCCACGAGGGGAAGGAAGAGCAGGGGGGCGAGGACCACCATCAGGAAGATCACGCTCGGCTCGGCGGCAAGGTCGAGCAGCGTGTCCCAGGGATGCCGGAAGACGTCGGGAGCGACGGCGAGCGGCAAGGCGGAGCGCGCCAGGAACTCGCCCGCCGGTGTCAGCGCCTCGTGAGGCACGTCCCGGCCGATCGCCACGTTCGCCGTGGCTGACCAGGCGAGACCGCAGAGGATCGCCGCACCGCCCGGAAACCGTTTCCCCTCGACCACCAACAACGCGTCCAGCGCCGCGACCGTGATGCCGAGATCCGCGCGACACAACACTGCGAACACCAGTAGGAGACCGAAGCGCACCCACTGCCCGCGGCACGACCTGTCGTATGCGGCGATGAGAGCCGGTACCGCCAGGAGTTCGGGGTGAAAGGCACCCATCGCCGCGCGGTTCATGACGGGCGCCAGCGCGAAGGCGATGACGATCACAGTGCTTGCGCCGACCCTCAGCCTGGCCTCCCGTCGGGCGAGACGCCACAGAGGCACGACGGCGAGGCCGAGAGCGATCGCCTGCACGACCACGAACACCGACTCGGCCGGGACGACCCTCGTCACTTGGAGGACCGCCTCGGACACGATCGACCATGTGCCTCGCGCCGGGTCGGTCCCCGTCATGGGAACCCCTGCTCCCCCGTGCCCTCGTCGCCACGCCGCCTGAAGCCATGGCGCCAGGCCGCTGCCTCCGTCGAGGCTGCGGACACGTGCTCCGTACATGAGCCCGAACGCGAGCGCTATGAGGAGCGCGAACAGCCACGGGAGCCACCGGTCGGCGTTGTCGCTGTCGAGGCGCCCCTGAACGCGGAGCAACCTGCGCTCGAACCTGCGGCCCATACCCGGAGACGTGCTGGAGGTCACCTGGCTTCGGGGCCGCTCCCCACGACCTGGGATTCCGGGATCGCGTCGACGAGGTACGCGCCGCGATTCCTGACGTTTCCGACGTCGGTCGACACCGGGTGCATAGTCAGGAGTTGCGGCGGTGCCGGGACGAGGAGTCCGGCCAACGAGTCCACGTCCTCGTTGGCCGGATCGAGCCACTCGGCCCATTTCGACGGTGGGAGGATCACAGGCATCCGGTCGTGGATCACCGACATGGTCGCGTTCGCGTCGGTCGTCACGATCGTGGTCGAGCGGAGCACTTCGTCATCTTCGGCCCCCTTCGGCTTCCAGGCCTCCCACAGGCCGGCGAACGCCAGCGGCTCGTCGTCGACGCGGTGGATGAAGTAGGGCTGCTTGACCTTGTGGCCGGCGATCTTGTGCCACTCGTAGAAGCCGTCAGCCGGAACGATGCAGCGCCGCCGCTTGAAGGCCTGCCGGTAGGCGTTCTTCGTCGCGAGCGTGTCGGCCCTGGCGTTGATCATCCGGTTTCCCACGCTGGGGTCCTTCGCCCAGAAGGGCACGAGTCCCCAGTGGAAGGCCTCCAGATGTCGGGACTCGTTCTCGACGACCGCGTACACATCGGTGGTCGGTGCGACGTTGTAGTTCGGTGCCAGCGCCGCCTCGGCGGGTGGTGCCGCGTCGAAGTACTTCGCCAGTTCGTCGGGCGGGGTGGTCGAGACGAAACGGCCGCACATGGACGCGCACGCTACCGGTCCGGACCCGAAGGACCGCGGGAGCAGACCTCAGTGGCCGGTCGCGGGTTGTCCTGCGACGGGCCCGACGGTCCGTCCGATGCGCGACGCGGCGAATGCCGCAACGACGATCACCGCCGCGGCAGCGGGATGCCATGCAATCGCCCCGAGTGTCGCTGCCGCGGCCACCTGCACCCAGGCGGCGAGGTCGCGGGCCGTCGGCCCAGCAGCGTCGAGCCGTTCGTGCACACGTCCGAGTGCAGCCGGAGTGGTCGCCGAGCGACCGAGGTAAACGGCGGACCCGCGGACCAGTCCGAACGTGAAGCCGATGGCGAGAGCCTGGATCGGGCTGGTGGTGAGGACGGCCAGCGCGATCACCAGGAAGACACCGGCGGTCATGATGTAAGTGGCGACACCGAAGCCGATCTGCCATCCGAATCCGGCGCCGTACACCCAGGCGCGGTACTGGCGGAGCCAGGCGTCGTTCACCTGTCGCTTGAAGATCGGCAGTTCGATACCGAGCAGTCCGAGGTCGATCGAGGCGGTGAGCAGCGCCGCAACGGCCCCGACGCCGACGCGGCTGCTGGTCGGCAGGTCGGCGAGTCCGAGCAGCGCACCAGCTCCAGCCGCCAGGGTCCCGATGCTCAGCCCCCCGAGAACCCCACCGAGCAGGAACCATGTGGCCGTGGTGCGGAAACGGTTACCGCGGCCGGCCTCGGTCATCGGGGTGATCGACGACAGCATCGAAAGCCCACACGGGGACCAGATGCCACGCACGGCGGCGAGCACGGCCACCGGTAAAGCAACCAACATCAGGGTCGACTCCATGAGCCCAACCGTAGCTCCCGACCTCGCCGTGGAGGCTCACGCTCTGGGCAGCGGTGTCAGCGCCGAGGTGAGGTGCATCTCGGCTTGACCGGTCGCTGTCGTGGCCGACCCAGTGATCCCGTTCGGAGATGCAGAAGGGCCGGTTCGCTGCGTTTCCGCAGGTCACCGGCCCTCCATGTCTCCGTCGGGCTGAGAGGATTCGAACCTCCGACCTCTTGACCCCCAGTCAAGCGCGCTAACCAAACTGCGCCACAGCCCGTGGGGCCGCTCACCTTACCGTCTCGGGTCTCCGCCCCCGAACCCGTTCGGGAGGGTGCCCTTCCTCAGGTGACGAGCCACTCGATCAACTGGACGAGACGCCAGCCCAGGTAGATCACCAGAGCGACGACGAGCACCCAGAAGTGCCAGGGGATCCTGCTCGACTGCTGTTCCTCGACCTCCGCGGGATCGGCGATGAATCGACCGCACTTCGAACAGGTTCCGTCCGGTGCCACGGAGTTGGGGTTGTAGAACCGCTCACACGTCTCGCACCAGGGCACGACACACGGTCCTACTTGGTGGCAGCGCGAGGCAAACCGGCCGCCGGGGTACCGTCTGCCGCTCCCGACCTCGCCGTTTCGACACATGTCCCCTTCGCTCTCGGTCTGCCTGTTCACGAACGAACCGCCGTTGCTCGTCGCGGACGCGCTCGGCGACCTGCGGAGGATCGCGGAGGAGATCGTCGTGGCCGTCGACCGCAGCGTCCCCGAGAACCTGCTCGGGCCGCTCGTCGAGGTGGCGGACGTCCTCGTGCGTCGTACGTTCGTCCCCCCGCTGGAGGCCAACCTCGCCTGGCTACACGCTCAATGCTCGGGTGACTGGATACTCCGTCTCGACGGTGACCAGGTTCCCAGCGCCGAGTTGCTGGAGGAACTGACGGCGACACGGTGGCACGAGGGCGTGACCCACGTGTCGATCCCGATGGCCTGGGTCGCGCCCGACGGCACCGGTGTGCTCGACCAGCATCCATGGAATCCGGATCCCGGCATCCGTCTGTTCCGCAACGCGCCGGGGATCGTCGAACTCTCCGACGACGTCCATGCTCCTCCGGTCGTGAACGGTCCACACAGGATCCTCGAAGGACCGATCTACGAGTTGGGCCTCGCCATCACTGACCTGGCCGAACGGGAGGCGAAGTCACGCCGGTATCAACGCCTCGGCGGGGTGAAGCGCACAGATCTCGGTCTCGTGGTCAACACCACCTACTACCTCCCCGAGCTTCTGACCCCAGATCCTCGGGTCCGACCGATCGACGATCACGATCTGGACCGGCTCTCGAATCTCATCGCGCTCGGGCGAACCGAACGGAAACACCCGACCGTCTCACCGCCGATGACGCCCATCCGAGTCGCTGACGGGGACAGCGGACAGGCTTCCGGAGTCAGCTCCCCCGACTTTCCGGTGACGGACCCGGAGGACCTCCTCCCCGAGGCGTCCACACACGCAGACGCACCACCAGAACCCGGTACCGACGCCGCCCGAGTCGAGGTCCTCGCCGCGGAGCCGCTGCGTTGGATCAGCGGCCGCAACCGCAACCTCTATCTGCGTGTCACGAACACCGGGACGTCAACGTGGCGACCCGGGTCGCAGATCCGGGCCGGCATGCAGATGCTGGACTCAGAAGGGAACGTGACGGGAGTCGAACAGCGCTGCGACGTGCCCGTCACGATCGACCCGGGACGAACCGAGGTGCTTCGCTTCCACGCCGCGCCTCCCCCACCCGGAGGCTCGCTCGTCGTCGGGATGGTGCACGAAGGGGTCTCGTGGTTCGGGCAACGAACCGTTGCTGTCGAACAGGTTCCGCCTCGCACGCTGGCGATCTCCTCCGGAGTCAATCCGTTCGCCCACCTCGGCGACGACCTGATCGCCTCGGCGGTGCTGGACGTGTTGTATCGGCGGTTCCCGGACGTCGAACCGGTTCTGCTGGTCGACCTGCCCGGCGACGTGTCCGAACGGTTCGGTGTCAGGACCGTCACCGCAGCGGGCGCGGTGATCCACCGCAATGGGCGGGTCGGTCGCGTTCGTGCAGCAGCGAGGGTCGTCGCGTTGCTGGCGGATGCCCGTCGGGTGAGGCGTGGCCTATCTGCCCGTGACCGTTACCACCAGGGACTCCTCGACGCTCTCGGAACGTCCGATGCTCTGCTGGTCGCTCCGGCGGGTGCATTGACGAGTGCCTACGCGACGGAGAGCCTGCTGCCGAAGGTGGCCGAGGTGTTGGCTGCGAGAGCGCTGGACAAGCCGGTTCTCGTGGAGGCCGGTTCTGTCGGGCCACTCACGCACCGCGTCGACCGACTCGCCGTGAGACTGCTGTATCGAAGCGCCCGTCACTTCACCGTTCGCGACGTGCTCTCGCTAGACGAACTCGTGGCAGCCGGCGTTCGCCGGGGCTCGGTCGATGTGGTCCCGGATGCTGCGACCGCCGTCGAACCGGCCATGGAGATCGCGCACGACGACCTCCGCGCGGTCGGCGTCGATGCGTCGGTGCCCTACGTCGTTCTCAGCCTCCGCGATGGTGTGGACGACGGGGCGACGTGCTCGGCCGTCGGCGCCGCGTTGGCGGCGCTTCCCGAGTCGTGGCCCGTCGTCCTGCTCGCGCACTGCCACGACGAACCTGTCGACGATCGGAGGGTCCTCACCCGGGTTCCGGGCGGAGAGCGGGTGGTCGTCGTCGAGCCGACACACGACACGTCCGCCGTCGGTGTCATCGCCGGGGCGGCGCTCGCCGTGGGAACCCGTTTCCACCAGGCCGTGCTCGCCGGTGCCGCCGGAGTGCCGGCAGTTGCGTTCGTGTCCTCCGACTACGACCGCCTCCGTCTTTCCGGTCAGGACTCCTCCGGCCTGCGGGTCCTGCACGTCTCGACGCCTCAGGAATCCGTGACCCGGACGGTTCGCGGGTTGATCGGGAACGGCCCCGTCGCACCCACCGACCGGTGGGACCCGATGCCGCTGTCTGACGCCCTGGAGGGACTCCTACCTCCACCTCCGCCCCTCCCCTGACAGAACCATCCTGGTCCGCGTCGAGCGGGGTCGAAGGCTCTGGGGTTGGTCCTTTCGACTCACTTCGTTCGCTCAAGGACCGGTTGGGTCTGGTCGATGGTCGAGCGGAGCGGGGCGGAGTCGAAACCTCAGGGTCGTACGGGTCTCGGGGGTCCGTGGTGGGCTATCGCCGACGGGACATCTCTTCCCACGAGATCGCCCAACAGCGCGGCAACGCCGATGAGGGCTTCCAGGTCGATGCCCGTTGCGACGCCCAGGTCGTCGCAGAGGGCGACCAGCGCCTCTGTCGCCAGGTTCCCTCCTGCCCCGTGGGCGAACGGTGAACCGCCCAGACCGCCGACGGACGTGTCGAAGCGCGTTATGCCCCGCTCCAACGCTGCGTAGGCGTTGGCCAGGGCCAGTCCGCGGGTGTCGTGCAGGTGCAGACCGACCCCATCTGTGTCGCCGGCCAGCGCGTCGACGAGGTCGTCGATCCGGCGCGGGGTCGCCATGCCGGTCGTGTCGGCGAAGGTCACCGTCGTCACCCCGGCGTGGGTGAGGCGGTCAGCGAGAGCTACCACCTCGTCCGGTGCGATGTCGCCCTCGTAGGGGCTACCGAACGCGCACGAGATCACTGCGTCCACCGGCGTTCCACGGTCGCGGGTGAGCGCAACGATCCCGGCGATCTCGGTCTCGGACTCGGCCGTCGACATCTTGACGTTGCGCTGGTTGTAGGCCTCCGAGGCGGAGATCGTCACCGTGACCTCGTCGATGCCCGCCGCCACGGCGTCCTCCGCGCCGCGCCGGTTGGGCACGAGCGCGGCCCGCACGAGTCCCGGTCGCGGCGGCACCGCCGCCACCACGTCCGCCGCGCCCGCCATCGCCGGCACCGCCTTGGGCGACACGAAGGCCGCGACCTCGATCCGGTGCACGCCCGCCGCGATCAGCGCGTCGACCAGCAGGGCACGATCTTCCGCGGCGATGGGGGCCTCGGGCTGGAGGCCGTCACGGGGGCCGACGTCGCGGACGACGACCGACGCCGGCAGGCCCGCGGGGATCGTCATACCGGGGGGACGCCGTGGCGGCGGTCGGAGAAGGCCCGGTCCTTGCGCTCGGCCCGACCGAGGCGGGCGATGATCTCCGCGCGGAGCTGCTCGGGCTCGATCACCGCGTCGACGACCAGCTCCGAGGCGAGGCGGAGGA
>JAGQSN010000448.1 GCA_020439555.1 Acidimicrobiales bacterium
TTGCGAACGACCGGCCGACAACGGCGCACCGTGCACTTCCCACACCGTCCGCACGTCACAGTCACAGGTCACGAAACGACGCAACACGTCCGGCAGGACCGGCCCCAGATGGGACCGCAACACCGGAGTCCCGTCCGGGTGCTGTTCCAGATGCGCGTGCACCAAGAACCTGTCCGGCGACGTCGCAGCCGCACGCCCGTGCGCGAGATACGCGCGAACGATGTGCATCAACGCGTCCACCTCGGACAACCACGGCACCGGACCATCCCCACCGGACTCCGCGCGCCAGTCCGACAACAACTCGGCGCGTGCCGCTTTCAACGCGGCATCCACCAGCATCGCCTCATCGGGCGGCAACGACGCCGACAGACGACCGAACCCGTCCTCGGTGAACCACCAACCACCACGACGACGCTGCTCCCACCCCGACCCGGGATCCACCCCGCCAGAGGTTCACCTCGAACCGCGGCCGATTCGAGCGAGCGCTCGGCCTATGAACGTCGAACTCGTGGCGCTTCGACCGACCGAGGTCGACGCGGCGTCAGTGCGCTGACGTCCCAGCGTGCTTTCGTTCGTGGATCCGGATCACGACCGCTGCGATGACGGCGCCGACTGCCAGACCGACCAACGCCGAGAAGAAGGTGTTGGTGAGCCAGCCGAACACGCCGCTCAGGAACGGCATCGAGTCCTCGACCCAGACCTGGGCGTGGTGGACCGTCGAGTACGGCCAATGCCAGCCCAACTCGTCGACGCCCACGAGGAGGATGTGGCCGCCGACCCAGAGCATCGCGACCATGCCCACCGTCGACAACAGCGCGAGGACCTTCGGCATCGCAGCGACCAGACCCTCACCGAACCGAGCCGGCGCCCCGGACCGGGTGCGCGCCAGGTGGAGGCCGATGTCGTCCATCTTCACGATCACGCCGACCACGCCGTAGACGGCGACGGTGATCACCAGCGCGACGACGATCATCGTGATCAGACGGGAGACGAAGGGTTCGTGGGCAACCTCGTCGAGGGCGATGACCATGATCTCCGCCGAGAGGATCAGGTCGGTGCGGATCGCGCCCGCCACCATCGACTTCTCCTGATCGGGCCCTTCGTCCACGGCGGGCTCGTCGTGGTGGGTCGTGCCGGTGACCTTCTCCCAGAGCTTCTCGGCTCCCTCGAAGGCCAGGTACGCGCCGCCGCACATGAGGATCGGGGTGAGCAGCCAGTCGGCGAACTGGCTGAGCAGCATCGCGATCGGGAGGATGATCAGCAGCTTGTTGCGGAGCGACCCGACGGCGATCTGCTTGATGACCGGCAGTTCACGGTTGGGCTGGAAACCCTGCACGTAACGGGGCGTGACCGCAGCATCGTCCACCACGACTCCGGCAGCCTTGGCACTCGCCCTGCCCGCCGCGGCGCCGACGTCGTCTATGGATGCCGCAGCGGCCTTGGCTATTGCAGCGATGTCGTCGAGGAGAGCGGCCAGTCCACCCGCCATTCCGGCTCCGTTCGGGAAGTCGTCGTGCCGCGCGTGTGGACGGCGTGGTCGCACACAACGGTAGACGGACGGAGCAGGTCGCCCGATCCCGGCCGACATCCGCGACCTGACGGGCCGTCAGCAACGGTGCCTCCGGCGTTCTACGGTTGTCCCTTCGGGCCGGGGAGCGGCCCCGAGAGGAGTGATCAGCGGTGGCCCAGTTCAACATCGGCCAGGTGAACGAGGCGATCGCCGCGGCGATCGGTGACCGGACCGCGATCGTCCACGGAGATCGCCGGCTCACGTACGCGGAACTGGCCTCGGAGAGTCGCCGGCTCGCGTCTGCTCTGCGCCGACGGGGCTTCGGCGCCCATCGGGAGCGTTCCGAGTTGGCAGGGCACGAGTCCGGTCAGGACCACCTCGCCCTCTACCTGCACAACGGCGTGGAGTACATCGTCGGGATGTTGGGGGCGTTCAAGTCCCGCGTGGCACCGATGAACGTCAACTACCGCTACGTCG
>JAGQSN010000085.1 GCA_020439555.1 Acidimicrobiales bacterium
TGCAGACCGGGGTGAAGTCCTTCGGGTGGGAGAAGAGGACGGCCCAGCTGTCGCCCTTCCAGTCGTAGAAGTTCAGCTCACCGTCGGTGGTGGGAGCCGTGAAGTCGGGGGCGTCGTCACCCAGTCGTACTGCCATTTGCTCGGCCTTTCTCGTTGCTCTTGTGTCGGGCGGCGACGGCCACCCGGTCGGGAACCCGGCACCGTGGGACAACCACAGCGGACGGCTCCGAATTCCCGACCAACCTAATCAGGTATTCGGGCGTCGTGGCAAGTGCCTCGTCATGGCGAATCCGCGAGGTCCCGATCGGCCCCGTTCAGGACCAGATGTCGTCCTCGTCGACCGCCGGCACCTGGCCGGTGATCGACGCGTAGTCGGGGTCCTCCGGGTCTATGTGTCCGACCAGATCCGGGACGAACCCGGCGGGACCGTCGTCGGAGCGGTCCACGTCGGGTTCGATGTAGATCAGCCTCGCGGCGGGGACAGCCATACGAATGTTGCGTTCGACACGATCGATAGCGGCGGACAGTTCGGCGAGGTCGAGTTCGTGGAGGAACTCGACCTTCGCCCCCATGAGGATCTCCTCGGGGCCGAGGTGGACGGCGCGTAGGTGGATCACCTTGATCACGTCCGGCTCCACGCCGATCGCGGCGTGCATCGCCTCCAGGTCCTTCGTCGTGGCGGACTCGCCGATCAGCAGGCTCTTCATCTCCACGACGAGCACGATGGCGATGATCCCGAGCAGGACGCCGATGGCGAGGGTGCCGTAGCCGTCCCACACCGGGTCGTCGGTGATCACCGTCAGGGTCACCCCGATCAGCGCGAAGGCGAGTCCGACGAGAGCCCCGAGATCCTCCAGCAACACCACTGGGATCTCCGGTCCCTTCGCCCGGCGGATGAACGCCCAGTAGCCGGCCTCACCCCGGAGGTTGTCGGCGGCCCGTTTCGCGGTTCGGAACGACAGACCTTCCATCACCATCGCGAACAGCAGGATCCCCACCGCCCACTCGGGGTTGGAAAGCGCCTCGGGATGCTCGATCTTGTGGAGGCCCTCGTAGATCGCGAAGAGCGCTCCCAGGACGAACAGCACCAGGGCGACTACGAACGCCCAGAAGTACCGCTCCCTCCCGTACCCGAAGGGGTGCTCCTCGTCAGGGGCCCGCCGTGCCCGCCGACCCCCGAGGAGCAGCAGACACTGGTTGCCCGAATCGGCGACCGAGTGGATCGACTCGGCGAGCATCGACGAGGAGCCCGTGACGACGAACCCGCCGAACTTCGCGGCCGCGATCGCCAGGTTCGCACCGAGTGCTGCGAGCACCGCGCCGGTGCCGTGGCCATGTCCGGCGGCGTCGGACATCCCGCGCGGCTCCTTTCGTCGTCGATCCGGTCCGGTCCGGTCAGCCTAAGGCGGGCACCGTGCACCGGCGGGGCAGGCCGACCGTCGGCCGACGATCACCTGGTGCACTCGACGTTGCACACGGTCCGGTCAGGTGGCGTGGTGAAATGGTGCCCCCACCGTTCGATCGACCACCTCTGAGAGACTCGTGGCCCGTCGCCCCGCTTCAACCGCCCGGCTGTTCGTGACACTCATGCTCGTGCTCGTCCCGGTGTCCTGCGGCGTGAAGGCACGCGAGGGAAGGATGGCCCGAACGGCCGACGTGCCGGGCGGGCTCGAGGACCCGACGTCGGGCGGGACGCCGACGACCGAGGCACGGAAGGTCGAGATCCTGCCGCTGGTGGAACTGAAGGTGACCGGCGACGACGGGAACCCTCTGAACAAGATCGCGACCACCGCGGTGTCGGACCTCGAGCAGTACTGGACCGTGGAGTTCCCGAAGGTCTACGACGACAAGTACGTGCCGCTGAAGGGTGGCTTGTTCGCCTACGGATCCGACACCGACCCGTCCACGCTCCCGTGCCCCGCGGACTCGATCGACGCCATGATGGGCAACGCCTTCTACTGCCCGACCGACGACGCAGTCGCCTGGGACCAGGAGCAGCTGCTCCCCTACCTGGCCAGCGAGTACGGCGACTTCACCGTGGCCGTCGTCCTCGCCCACGAATGGGGCCACGTGATCCAGCAGCGGGCGGGCGGGTTCGAAGCCTCTGTTTTCACCGAGTTGCAGGCCGACTGCTTCGCAGGGTCCTGGGTCGCCCACGTCCACGACTCCACCCGAACCCACTTCGACGTGAACACGGCTGTGCTCGACCAGGCCCTCGGTGGAGTCCTGTTCCTCAAGGACGCCCCCGGGATCACCTCCGACGAACCCACCGCCCACGGATCCGGTTTCGACCGCGTCGGCGCGTTCCAGGACGGGTTCGAGAACGGCGCGGCAGCGTGCAAGGGATACCTCGACGGCAAGGTCCAGCCCTTCCAGTTCCCGTTCACGTCCCAGGCCGACCTCGACAACGAGGGGAACCTGCCGCTCGAGGACAGCGTCGACCTGGACGGACAGACCGTTCCCGGGATCAAGACCCAGGCGATCTCCTCGCTCGAGGACTACTGGACCAAGGAGTTCCCCAAGCTCGGGGGCGGGACCTGGAAGCGGCTGCAGAAGCCGGTCGAGTTCGACAAGTCCGACCCGCCGACCTGTGACGGCGAGGAGGTCACGTCGTTCCGTCTGTTCCTGTGTGTGCCGGAGCACCGCATCGGCTACTCGTCGGACCTCGTCGAACAGGCGTACAAGAGGTACGGCGACTTCGGAGTGGCGACGTTGCTCGGCAGCCAGTACGGCCTCGACGTGCAGGTCGAGTTGGACGACGTGCCGGACGACGTGACGCTGATGACCCGGCGAGGCGACTGCTACACGGGAGCGTGGACCGCGGAGATGATCCCCGACGAGAACGGGGACCCCGCAGACCCCGATCTCAGCCTGGTGTTGTCGCCGGGGGATCTGGACGAGGCGGTCGGCGTCCTGCTCGGCATTCGCAGCGAGTCCGACCGGATCCGTCAGGGCCCCGGTTTCGACAGGGTGAGGGCGTTCAGGACGGGCGTGCTCCAGGGCGCCGAGGCCTGCAAGGACCTGAAGGACTGACCGGGTTCGGATTCCGGGCCGTCAGGTCCCTGTCTCCGCAACCTCTGCAAGCTCGCCGTCCGACCGCGTACGGTCACGGCCGTGATCGATGACGCCAAGGTCCAGAAGCTCCTCGCACGAGTGCACCGTGAGATCGACGAAGGGCTGTCCCCGGCCGTCCAGATAGCGGTAGCGAAGGACGGGGAACTGTTGGTCGACGAGACGATCGGCGCACCACCGGAGAGTCGGTTCGTCGTGTTCAGCGCCACCAAGGCGTTCGTGGCCGGGGCGATCTGGAGGCTGCTCGACGACGGGCTCCTGAAGCTCGACGAGCCCGTCGCCGCCTACATCCCCGCGTTCGGCACGAACGGCAAGGACAAGGTGACCGTCGAACATGTGCTCACCCACACCGGTGGCTTCCCGTACGCGCCCCTCGGTCCCGGCCGGTGGGAGACACGTGAGAAGCGCCTGGAGGCGTTCGGGCGCTGGCGGCTCACGTCGGAGCCGGGAGAGTCGTTCACCTACCACCCGACCGCCGGACACTGGGTGCTCGGTGAGCTGATCGCCGAGGTGACCGGCGAGGACCATTGCGACGCGATCCAACGCCTCGTGACCGATCCGCTGGGTCTGCCGCGTGTGCTGGGCATCGGGCCGGACGACCGGGATGGCATCGTCGAATCGGTGGCGACGGGGGAGATGCCGACCCCCGACGAGGTGGAAGCCGCGCTCGGTTTCCAACTGGACCTCGCGGCGCTGCTGCCCCCTGAGGTGGGGACTCAGGCCCTGCTCACCTTGAACGAGCCGTCCGTACAGCGCATCGGCGTCCCGGGCGGTGGCGGAGTCATGCGGGCGGCGGACCTGGCCATGCTCTACCAGGCGATGCTGTCCAACTCCGGCGGACTGTGGTCCCCGGAGATCCTGCGGGCCGGAACGCACGACGTCCGCTGCGCCTTGCCCGACATGATGGGCGAACCGTCCAACCGCTCGCTCGGCTTGATCATCGCCGGCGACGACGGCCACTCGGCGAGGCGAGGGATGGGCAAGAACGTGTCCGCGTTCGCGTTCGGTCATCGCGGTGCCGGCGGTCAACTCGCGTTCGCCGATCCGGCGACGGGCTTGTCGGTCGGGTACGCGACTGCCGGCCTGGACCAGAACCTGCTGCGCCAGTACCGCAGGGACACGGCGATCGCGAGCCTCGCCGCGGACATCCTCGCCACCTGACGGCGGTGCCCGGGCGGTGGTGTCGGGGCTGTGGTGTCCCGGATCCGGGGAGCGCCGTGACAGAATCGACGTTCCCGTGATCGCCTCGCCTCGCCCCTCCGCCATTCGATGACCCGGAGCATCAGGCTCCGTCCGTGGCAGAAGGCTGCCCTGGAGAAGTTCGTGGCCTCAGGTGGCCCCGACTTCCTCGCGGTGGCCACGCCAGGTGCCGGCAAGACGACATTCGCTCTCACCGCCGCTCGCCACGTACTGGCGGAGGACCCGCGGCGAAGGCTCGTGGTGGTGGCGCCGACCGCCCACCTGAAGGTGCAGTGGGCTGCTGCCGCGGCCCGTTTCGACCTCCACCTGGACCCGGAGTGGTCCGCGGCGGACGGCCGGCTCCCGGCCGACATGCACGGCATCGTGACCACATATCAGCAGGTCGCCTCCAGCGCCTCGGTGCTGCGCAAGGTCGCCGCCGGGGCGTTCGTCGTGTTCGATGAGATCCACCACGCGGGTGACGACAGAGCTTGGGGCGAGTCGGTGCTCGAGGCGTTCACCGCGGCCGATCGTCGCCTATCGATCTCGGGCACACCGTTCCGCTCCGACACGCAGGCGATCCCGTTCGTGCGCTACGTACTGGAGGAAGCCGCCCCGGACTTCGAGTACGGCTACGGAGAAGCACTGGCGGACCGTCGGGTCGTGCGGCCCGTCTACTTCCCCCGCACGAACGGCCACATGGAATGGACCGCGCCGGACGGTTCGATCATGGAGGCATCCTTCGACGACGCCCTCGACCAGGCACGCTCCAGCCAGAGGCTTCGAACGGCCCTTTCCCTGGAAGGCGAATGGTTGCCGAGCGTGCTTCGCCAGGCGATCGAGCAACTCGACTCGATCCGCGCCGCGCAACCGAACGCCGGTGGACTGGTCATCGCGATGGACCAGGACCATGCCCGGGGGATCGTCGCGCTGCTGCGGGACCGCTTCGGCCAGCAGGCGACCCTCGTCACCTCCGACGATCCGACGGCCTCCACACGGATCGCCGGATTCGCGGCGGGTAGCGAACCGTGGCTGGTCGCGGTGCGGATGGTGTCGGAGGGCGTCGACATCCCCCGCCTGCGCGTCGGCGTGTACGCCACCACGACGACGACCGAACTGTTCTTCCGCCAGGCCGTCGGCCGTTTCGTCCGTTGGACGCCGGGTGTGAAGGACCAGAAGGCGTTCCTGTTCATCCCGGACGATCCCCGGCTCCGGGCGCGGGCGTTCCAGATCAGCGACCAGCGGCGCCACAGTCTGCGCAGACGTGAGGTCGAGCGCGCCGAGCGAGACCCGGCCGCGCTCGACACGGGTTCAGAGGAGCAGCTCTCCCTTTTCGCCGCACTGTCGGCTGTAGCGACCGACCACACGCCCGCCAGTTGGGAAACGGACTCGATCGATGACGACCTGGATCTCTTCGATGACGATCCCTCACTCGTCCTCGATCTGGCGCCGCCTCCGCCGCTCGCCGGCGTGACCGCCACTGCCGCAGCGGCCGGGATCGAACTCGGCGGTGCGGCAGGTCGGACCCGGCGGGAGGAGAAGCGCCGCCTGAGGGAACGCAACTCCGAACTCGTGCAGGTTCTCGCCCGCCGGTCCGGGCGCACCCACGCCCAGGTGAACGCCGAACTGAACCGCCTGTCCGGTGTGGGTCGGATCACCGAGGCGACGGTGGCGCAACTACGTCACCGTCTCGACGTGGCCGAACGCCTCGCCAAGCGCTAGTCGCCGGAAACCGGCTTTCGGCTGCCCGCTTCGAGGAAGGTGACCGGTGCGTCCCACGCTGCCTTGCGGGCAGCGCGACGCAGGGTCAGCAGGACCGTCGGACCCAGGACGGCCACCGCGACGATGTTCGTGATCGCTCGGCCCGTGTCCCACCCCCAGGTCGAAGTAGCGACCGTGTAGGCGAAGAAACGACGCAGGTTCGACCCGACGGCGTCGCCCGGAACGAAGGTGAGAGACCCGGGCTCGCCGGCACCGGCTGCGAACGGCCAGAACCAGAGGTTCAGCAGGAACCCGTACAGGTAGGCGGCGACAGCGCCGTAGGTCGCGAGCAGGACCAGTTCCAAGCGACCCCGCAACTGCTTCGCCGGAAGCAACCCGGCGCCCAGGCCGACCCACCCGGAGCCGAGCATCTGGAACGGCAGCCAGGGCCCCACCCCACCCGTGACGAGCGCGGACGCGAAGAGGGTCACGTTGCCGAGCACGAAACCGAAGCCGGGCCCGTAGACGCGGCCGGCGAGCACGAGCAGGAAGAACGTCGTCTCGATCCCTGCGGTTCCGGCACCGAAGGGTCGAAGGGCTGCACCCATGGCGGCGAGCACGCCGAGCATCGCGAGCGCCTTGGCATCCATCCCACCGCTGGCCAGTTCCGCCAGAACCACCGCGAGCAGCAACGGCAACACGAGTACGAACACGAACGGAGCGTCGGTCCGGTGGCTCGCACCCTCGCCCGGGTTCAGCACGAGTGGCCACAGGAACATGCACAGACCCGTGACGGACACGATCCCGAGGACGAGCCAGGATCGCCAGGTCACCTGGACCGCGGACCGAGGTGCGGTCGTGGACGTCGTGGACGTCGTGGCCGTCGGAGACGTCATGGTCGACCGTCCGCCGAAGCGTCGACTGCGAGCGCGTCGGCGACCTCGTCCGGTGTCAGCCACTCCGCAGGCGCGAGGACCTTCGCCACCTGAGGGGCGAACGCGGGGGAGGTGAGAACCACTTCCGCTGTGGTTCCGTCAGCGACCACTTCGCCGTCGCCGAGGACCACCACACGATCGGCCGCCATCGCCACGAACTCGACGTCGTGGGTGGACAACATGACCGCCCTGCCGTCGGACGCGAGTTCGGACAGCACTTCGGCCAGGCGCGCCTTGGCCCGGTAGTCGAGGCCCCGCGTTGGTTCGTCGAGTAGCAGCACCTGCGGTCCGGCCGTCAGTTGGATCGCCAGCACCAGTCCGAGGCGTTGGCCCTCGGAGAGGTCCCTCGGGTGGGTCGCCGAGTCGATTCCCTCGACGATCCGGTCGAGCAGGGCTCTGGCGCTACCTGGAGTCGAAGCGCTTTCGCGGTCGGCCTCGGCGAGTTCCTCCTCGACGGTCGCCAGGTACAGGAGGTCCGCCGGGGTCTGCGGCACGAGGCCGACCCGCCGGCGGGCTTCGGCAGCTCGGCCGCCCGCGTGGTCGGATCCGTCGACGGTGACCGACCCCGTCTGCTTGGGGCCGGAGCCCTGGACGGCCCACAGGAGCGAGGACTTCCCGGACCCGTTGCGACCCATCAACGCGGTGATCTCTCCACCGTAAAGGTCCAGGTCGACTTCGCGTACTGCGACGGTCTCGCCGTAACGGACGGTGACGTCCCGGGCCGTCAGCACCGGCGCTGCCGAGCGAGGTCGCTTCGGGGTCGACGGGCGCTGACGACCCTCGAGCTGTTCCCGGAGCGGACCGGCGAGGCGACGTGCGTCGCGCACCGACAACGGGACCGGATCCCATCCTGCCGTCCGGGCGAGGTGGACCACCGGTGGTGCCACCCGAGCGTTGGCCATCACCGTCGCCGGATCACCGCTGCGCACCGTGCCGTCGGCGATCTCCAAGATGCGGTCCGCGTATTGGACGGCCCGTTCGAGGCGGTGCTCGGCCATCACGACCGTGACGCCGAGGTCGTGCACCAGCCGGGTGACGGCGGCGAGCACTTCTTCGGCGGCGGTGGGATCGAGGGCCGAAGTCGGTTCGTCCAAGACCAGGATTCGCGGGTGCGCCGTCAGGACCGAACCGATAGCGACACGTTGCTGCTGGCCCCCCGACAGTTCTCGCAGCGACCGGTTCCGCAGGTCTGCGATGCCGAGGAGGTCGAGGGTTTCCTCGACCCTCTTGCGCATCGTCGCCGGCGGCAGCGCGAGCAACTCCATCCCGTAGGCGAGTTCGTCCTCGACGGTGTCGGTCACGAAGCCCGCCAGCGGGTCCTGGCCCACCACTCCCACGACATCCGCGAGTTCGCGCGGCGGGTGCGTGCGGGTGTCGCGGCCGTGCACGGTGACCCGGCCGGTGACGGTCCCGCCGGTGAAGTGGGGCACGAGACCGTTCACCAGGCCGAGCAGGGTCGACTTGCCCTCGCCGGTGTGGCCGACCACGAGGCACAGTTCGCCCTCGTCGATCGAGACGTCGACGTCGACCAGCGTCGGTCGCCCGGCGTCGTGGTAGGTGACGGAGACCCTTTCCAACCTGATCATGCCGCCAACCCCGCTTCGACTCCGGCGGCAGCGACGCCACGGGTCTCCAGTCGGACCGGCGGGGCGATCCACGTGGGAAGAACGCCGACGACGCAGCCGAGGACGGCGGGCCACGGCAACGACGGCCACACCAGCGGTTGGACCGACGGGAACATCCCGTCGACGTCGGTCGCCGCGGCCACGACGAACACGGTCACCACGGTGACGGCGACGGCGCACACCCCCCACTCCTCGACTCGCCACGGGTCCTTGCGGTACCGGGTCGTTCGGACCCGCCGTCCGCTCCGTACGAATCCGACCAGCGCAGCGGCGCTACCCGCCGCGAGCATCGGCGACCCGAAGTACCACGGGGTGGTGCTGTCGAGCACGCCGTAGACGCCGACGCAGATGCCGAGCAGGCCCAGCAGCACCAGACCCTCGGTCACGCGCCTGCGGTCGTCGCCGGAAGCAGCGGATCGGCCGAAGCCTCGGGAGTCCATCGCCGCAGCGAGACACAGTGAACGGTCGAGCGCGTCGAGGACGACCGGGACGAGAACGGTACGGAACAGCCTCATCCGTCGCTGTGAATCGCCCCTGAGCTTCCGCGCTCGGCGGATCCTCTGCGCGCTCTCGGCGAGCTGCGGAGCGATCGAGATGGCGACCACGACGGCGACGCTGATCTCGTGCAGCGCGGACGGCATCGACTTGAGGAGGCGTTTGGGGTCCGCAAGAACGTTCGCTGCCCCGACGCAGATGAGAATCGTCGCCAGGCGCATCGCGTCGTAGACGGCGGCGAGGATCCCTTCGAGGGTGACCGGTCCACCGACCCGGATCCCGGCGACCGAGTCGGGTAGGGGCACCTCGGGCAGCGTGAACAGGACGTGTTCACCGTGAACCCCGCCCAGCAGCACGCGGAACACGACCCGGACCCCGACGATGACCAGGCCGACCACGAAGTACGCCTTGAACCCCCTGGCCCACGGCGCGGTGCTGCGCCGCGCGCTGACCACGGTTCCTACGGTCGCGAGGAGCAGGGTCAACACGAGCGGGTTCGCGGTGCGGGACGCTGCGGCTGCCATCGCGAGCGCCCAGATCCACCAGGCGACGGGGTGAAGCGGACGCGGTAGGCGGAGCTTCCCGCTCACGACCCGGCCGCGGCCTCGGCCCGGCGACGGCGCGCGAGCACGATCATCCGCCAAGCGCCCAGGGCGACGACGACGGCGACTACCGCGATCGCAGGCAGCGGCGAGCCGGGTGAGGAACCGTCGTCGGACAGGTCGATGGCCCCGGCAAACCGGCCCTCGGTTCGGTCACCGTCCACGTCACCGTCGGTCGCGGTCTCCTTGCCCATCACGGCGACGCCCTGGGTCGTCGTGATGGGTCCGTCGCTCTTCGACGTCGACTTTCCGCCCTTGTCGTCCTTGTCGCTGCCAGGCATGGAACCCGCGACCGTCGTCGTCGGAGCCGCACCGGAAGCCCCCGGTGCGGGTATCCCTGGTCCGTTTGCCGCACCCTGACTGTCCGGTGTGCCGGACCCGCCAGGCGGGGCGGGCGTGCCGCCTCCACCGTCCCCGGGAGACGCCGGCGGGCCGGTGACGGGAGGAGCAGGAGGAGCCGTAGTCGTGGTGGTGGTGACTTCCGAACCCGGCGGAACGACGGTGGGTTGCGACTCCGATCGGCGAAAGAAGCGCCAACCTTCGAAGGATCCCGGGGGCGGGTTGCGGTTGCCCGGGCCGAGATTCGCATAGACCCACTGTCCGCCCCGGGCCGCGTGCCAGTAGGACCAGTAGGCATCTGCCGGCGGAGCCTGGAAGCACCCGGCGTCGGTGGGCAGCCCGGCGATCTTGCAGACCATCCCCGGGAACCTGACGGGTTCCTGGTAGGCGACTCCGGCCTTGTGGAGTGCGTCCAGTCCGGAGCCGGGATCGACACCTGCACAGACCTTCTGCACGCCGCCGCCGAGCGGGCCGAAGTCGATCACGACGGTCACGCCGTTCGGGTTGTCACACGCCGACGAGCCGGGCGACACGGCGGGAGCAGCGTGCGCGGCCGGGACGGCTGCGGCGGCGGACGCGACGGACGCGATCAGCGCCACGACGATGAGTGCTGCGCTGCGGGATGATCGGCGGGGTCGGAGTGTCATGGCAGGTCGACCCGTGGGGAGTTGTCGGTCGACCGACCGGAACGTACTCGGCAGTTCCTGAACGGCCCCAGGCCAGGCGATTAGTGCTGAAAGAAGGGTCTTCGTCGGTTGGTGGGTCTCGACGGCATCGCTGCTAGCAACGTCGGAAGGTCAGCCCGTGGACGTCGATGTGTCGACACGGGAACCATCGCTTCAGAACGGCCTAGGAGAGCCTCATGCCCCCCAAGACCCCATTTCGTCGAACAGCCGTGGCCACCGTCGCCGCGGCGATCGCGTCGCTCCTCGTGCTGGTTGCGAACCCTGCCCCGGCCGCAGCGTCGGCGCCGGCCGTCACCGGCGAGGCATGTTCCCCCGGGGAGGGTGTCACCGTCGTCGTGGACTTCCAGGACGAGGGCGACATCGCGATCGGCTGCGCCGAAGGCCAGCAGGCGACCGGTTTCGCCGCGCTGACCGCTGCCGGTTTCACCTACAACGAGGACTCCGGACCGAGTTCGTTCCTCTGCCAGATCGGCCATGTGCCGTCGACGATCACACCGAACTGCTGGACGACCGGCTACTGGGCCTACTGGAAGGCGTCGGGTGACGCCGAGTGGGCCTATGCCACGACGGGTGCGGACGGCGGCCCGATCCCGGTCGACACGATCGAAGGGTGGTCATGGACCAAGACCGAGCCCGGCTCCTACGACGGCAAGCTGCCGCGGCTGACCGCAGCAGAGGTCCGCGACCGTGCACCTGACTGCGGCAACCTCGACGGAACCGGAGGGGAGACCGCCGCCCTCATCTGGACCGGCTGCGAACTCGAACGCAACGACGGCACGTTCCCCGGCTTCGGCGGCAATCCCGACTTCGGTCTCACCCTCGACGCCGTCATGGCTTACGGACTCGACGGACGAGCATCCGATCACCACGCAGTCACCGCTCTCGACATCGTTGGTGACCGGATCCTCGAGTACGTGTCCGACGCCGGCTTCGGCGACGGCACCACCGAGCGCTACGCGGGAGCCTTGGCGAAGGCGACCCTCGCGTTCTCCATCGCCGGCCGCAACGTGAACGACGTGAACGGCATCGACCTCGAGGCCGAGCTTCGAGCCCGCATGCAGACCACCGGCGACGACACCGGACGCTTCTCGGACCAGTCCCAGTGGGGTGACTACAGCAACGGTTTCGGTCAGGCGCTCGCCATCCTCGCCCTTGCTCGGACCGAAGGTGGCGTGCCCCAGCAGGCCATCGACTTCCTGCTCGCCCAACAATGCCCGGGCGGCGGCTTCCGCGGCACCTACACGACGCCGGGCGGATGCACCGACGCCGTCAACGCAGATACCGACTACACGTCCTTCGCGATCCAGGCGATGCACAGTGTCCGCCAGACCGCCGAGGTGAAACTGGCGCTGGACCGAGCCGTCGACTTCGTTCTCGACCACCAGGCCGAGAACGGGGCAGTCTCCGGCACGGGCGTCACCGCCGTCCCCAACACGAACTCGACCGCCCTGGCCGCACAGGCGCTCCGGGCCGTCGGCCGTACCACTGACGCGGACGAGGCCCGCGACTGGGTTCGTGGTCGTCAGATCGACGCCACCGACGCTGGAGACGGACCAGCCGACTACGACCTCGGAGCGATCGCCTACGGCCAGGACGCCTTCGACGCTGCGATCACGGAAGGCATTACGGAAGGGGTCCGTGACCAGTGGCGTCGGGCCACGGTGCAGGGCCTGCTTGCCTTCGACGCCCCTTCCTACAGCCCCGCCGGCGAGGAGCCCGAGTCGTCGCCGTTCGACGATTGGGCGACGTTCGTGGCTCGCCAGTACCTCGACTTCGCGGACCGCCTCCCGACCGAGGCCGAGAGCGACGATGCCGTCGCCGCCCTCGACGCCGGGACGGTTACCAAGGGCGCATTCATCGACGGCCTGAACGAGGTCGAACCGAGCTCCGTCGACTCGAAGATCTTCCGCCTGTACATCAGCCTCCTCGATCGGACCCCGACCCAGGCGAACTTCGAGCTCTGGCAACAGCGTTACGCGGCTGGTTGGTCCACCCTTCGGGCCGCGGCTGCGTTCCTCGCCACTCCGGACTCGCCGTTCCGTGGCACCACCAACGAACAGTTCGTCGCCCTCCTCTACTCGCGGGTACTCGGCCGGCCGGCGAACCCGGCCTATGCCGCACGGTGGGTCCGTCGACTCACCGTCCACGGATGGTCCCGGGGAGACGTTGCCGGATACTTCGTGCTCTCCGGTGAGGCTCGTGACCGCTTCTTCCCGGAGATCAGGGTCATCGAGATGGATCGTGCCATGCTCGGATTCATCCCGAGCTGGTCCCGCTTCGCACCTCAGCGTGACGCACTGCGCACGAACAGCAAGACGGTGGCGCAGCTCGCAGAGGAACTGCTGACCGACCCGGAGTACCTGGCTCGGATCACCATCCACTGATCCACGAGTCCCGTTCTCGCCGGCGATGGTCGACGGGATGCGGGAAGATTCAGCTCCCCCCCCAGTCGGTGCCCGGCCATGGCCGGGCACC
>JAGQSN010000086.1 GCA_020439555.1 Acidimicrobiales bacterium
ACGCCGTAGGAGAGCTTGCGGACGGTGAAGGTCTCCTGGAGGCCACCGCCCGACCGGGCGATGACGACGCCCTGGAACACCTGGATCCGCTGCTTGTTGCCCTCGACGACGCGGACGTGGACCTTCAGCGTGTCACCGGCCTGGAAGTCGGGGATGTCGTCGCGGAGGCTGGCCTGGTCGATCAGATCGGTGCGGTTCATGACGTGTCCTGAGAGATCGTTCGTGGAGTCGCCGGGCGAGGCAAGGGCCCGCGACAGCAGGTCTCAACGCTAGACGGCAACGTGGCCCGATACCCAATCGATCAAGCGGCAGTGACCACGTGGACGAAGGTGTGAACGGTCCCGAACGACGTGTCCGGGACGCCGCGACATCACTCGTCCGCTAGCCCGAACTCCACCAGTATCCGACGGTCCTCGTCGGTGAGCCCGCCCCGAGCCTGGATCAGATCCGGACGTCGCTCCATCGTCCGCGCCAGGGCCTGCGCTCTACGCCATCTGGCGATTTTCCCGTGATCCCCGGACCGCAGCACGTCCGGGACGTCCCATTCCCGGAAGTTCGCGGGCCGCGTGTACTGCGGGTACTCGAGCAGACCGTCGCTGAAGGATTCGTCGTCGGCAGAGGTGTCGTTACCCATGACCCCGGGCAGGAGACGCCCGACGGCCTCCACGACCGCCATGGCAGCGACCTCTCCCCCGTTCAGGACGAAGTCTCCCAACGAGAGCTCTCCGTCGCAGAGGTGGTCGACCACCCGAGCGTCGACGCCTTCGTATCGCCCGCACAAGAGACTGAACCCGTCCCCGTCGGCCAACTCGCGGGCGATCGCCTGGTCGAAACGACGGCCGGCGGGACCGAGGAAGTACAGCGGACGGGGCGGCTGCACCTTCTCGACCGCGGCGAACAGCGGTTCGGGCATGAGCACCATCCCGGCACCTCCGCCGAAAGGCGAGTCGTCGACGCTGCGATGGACGTCGGTCGCCTCCGAACGCAGGTCGTGGCAACGCAGGTCGAGCAGGCCGGCCCCGCGGGCCTTGCCGATCAGGCTCCGACCGGCGAACGCCTCGACCATGTCGGGAAAGATCGTGAAGACGTCGATCCGCACCCGTTCAGGGCTCCTCGCCCAACAACCCGGGAGGCGGGTCCACCACGACCAGATCCGGCAGTCCCGACGAATCCACGACGAAGCCGACGGGCACCAGAGTGCCGTCGGCCAGTTCGAGGAGGTCGTCGGCCGGGTTCGCCAACACCGAAACGACCGTTCCCCACGTCCGTCCGTCCGGAGTCACGACAGTCGCGCCGACCAGTTCGTGGACCCAGAGGGCGTCCGGATCGTCGATCGGTTCCGCCCGGACCGTCTGCCCGCCGATCGATTCGGCTGCCTCCCGGGACGTGACACCTGTGAGGCGTACGAGCCAACGCTGCTGGTAGGGCTGGATCGACTCGACGGTCACCGGCCCCGCGTCCAGGAACCAGACAGCCCCGGGCGCTGTGCGCTCGGGGCGGTCGGAGGTGATGGACACGAGGACGTCACCGCGAAGGCCGTGGGCCTTGCCGATCCGTCCGATCTCGAGGAGGTTCACTGCTGGCGCCGACGAGACGGCAGGCGAGCGTTCAGTCGACGAACTCGATGTCGACCGACACGTCGTCCTTCACGGCCGCAGCGCGGACGACGGTCCTGATCGACTGGGCGACACGGCCCCGCTTGCCGATCACGCGACCCATGTCGCCATCGGCGACACGGACGTCCAGTTGCAGGTTTCCCCGACGACCTTCGGTCGTGGACACCGACACGGAATCCGGGTTGTCGACCACCTGCTTGACCAGGTACTCGAGGACCGCGACGGCGTTCGGGGCCTCCGCCGGAGCGGTCTCCGCGTCGCTCACGACTCGGCGGCGGCCGCCGCAGGCTCGGCCTTTGGTGCGCCGCCCTTGAATACGTCCCAGGTGCCGGAGATCTTCAGGAGCCTCTCGACGGCGTCGGTCGGCTGAGCACCGTTGCGGAGCCACTTGAGCGCCTTCTCGTCGTCGATGATCACGACGGACGGTTCCTGGCGCGGCTGGTAGGTGCCGACGATCTCGATGAACCGGCCGTTGCGAGGCGAACGGGAGTCGGCTGCCACGACGCGGTAGGTCGGCTGCTTCTTCTTGCCCATCCGCATGAGGCGGAGCTTGACGGCCATGCTGTGGTTCTTCCTGTGGTGGTGGGCTCGGGGGTCGAACGTCGGGCCGGATCGGGTCCAGCCGGCCTTCCATGGTGCGCCACCGGCCTGCCCGGATGCAAAAGTGCCTGTACTGCGGCGTGGGCCGACGCTCAGGTCAGAGCTGCTTCTCCCCGAACCAGCCGGCGGCCGGATTGTCGTTGTAGTTGGCGATCTCCCGATACCCGGCACTGCCGTACAGGTGGATCGCCTGCGGTTGACGTTCCCCGGTGTCGAGTCGGACGACCGAGTAGCCGAGCGAACGCGCCTCGTCCTCCAGGCGAGCGAGCAGCGCCCTCGCGACACCCCGCCCACGCAGGTCGGGTACGACGTACATGCGCTTGATCTCGGCGACCCCATCGGGCAGACGCTTCACTCCTCCGCCGCACACGGCACGACCGTGCAGGTAACCCACGACGAACGCTCCGTGGGGCGGGCCCAGTTCGGCCGGACCCGCCTTCGGCATGTCGCCGGCTTCGAGATCGAGGCCGTCGTAGAGGACGCGCATCTCCTCGACCATCGCCCCGATCAACGCCACAGCGTCGCGGTCGTCAGCCGGGACCACCCGGAACTCGATCTCCGAATCGACCGTTTCAGGTTCGGGGTGGTCGTCCTGCGGGCACATCGGAGAGCGGACGTCAGACGCCGGGCAAACGGAACGGGGTCTTGCCGGTGCCACCGCTCGGCGGGAGCTGCATCTTCGCCCCGCCCTTCGGGGTGACACGGCCTCCGCCCTTGCCCTTCCCCTTGCCCTTTTTCTTGCGTCCCCCGCCGAGAAGGCTGCCGCCGAGTCCCTTCATCATCTTCTGCATTTGGTCGAACTGGCTGAGCAGCGCGTTGACCTCCGACACGGTCACACCCGAGCCGGTAGCGATGCGTTGCCTCCGGGAGCCGTCGATCATCTTCGGGTCGCGACGCTCGGCGATCGTCATCGAGTGGATGATCCCCTCGATGCGGGCCAGTTCGCGGTCGTCGATCTCCTGGTTGCGCAGCTCTTTCGGCATGCCCGGCATGAGCTTCATCAGGTTGCCGATGGAGCCCATCTTCTTGACCTGGGCCATCTGTTCGAGGAAGTCCTCGAGGGTGAACTGGCCCTCCATGAGGCGAGCGGCGGCCTCTTCGGCCTGCTGCTCGTCGAAGGCC
>JAGQSN010000087.1 GCA_020439555.1 Acidimicrobiales bacterium
CCACCCATCGAGTGGCCCACGACGATCGCGTCTCGCAGGTCCAGGGCTTCGAGAAGGTCGGCGACGTCATCTCCGAGGTGGGTGAGTCCGAAACCACCGCTTCCGGCCTTCGAGTCGCCGTGGCCGCGGAGATCGACGGCGATGACCCGGAACCGGTCGACGAGGTCGTGGAACTGCGGGGCCCAGACGTCAGCCCGCAGGGTGATGCCGTGCAGGAGGACCAGCGGTCTGCCCTGTCCCTTCTCGATCGCGTGGATCGTGCCGCCGTCCCGGGTCGGGATCACGTGATCGACGATGCCCGGGGGCAGGTCGAACAGATCGTCGTCGGTACGCCTGTTGGATCGTTCGACGATCCGGGCGTCGGACGGATGGGTCGACTTGTAGATACCGAAGGCCGCGAGGCCGGTTCCGGCTCCCACGAGGGCGAGCTTGGTGAGCGTGTTCGGTTTCATGGAGCGTCCTCGGCTTCCCGGTATCGGCGGGGCACCCTGGGGCTGATCCCGCAGACGATCTCGTAGTTGATTGTGCCGACACGATCCGCCCATTCGTCAACCGAGAGGACTTCGTCGCCCTGGCGACCGAACAGGACGACCTCGTCGCCCACCTCGACGGGTTCGTCGCCGCAGTCGACCATCAGTTGGTCCATCGTGACCGTTCCCGCGATCGGGTGGCGACGACCACCGATCAACACCTCCCCACCGGTCGCGCCGAGCGACCGCGTGACACCGTCCGCGTAACCCAAGGGGACCGTCGCGATCGTCGTCTGCCGAGTCGCGGCGAAACGAAGGCCGTAGGAGACGCGCTCGCCCGCTTCGATTCGCTTCACGTGCGACACCCTTGCCCGGAGCGACATGGCCGGACGGAACGGGACGAGGCCACGAACCTCCGGGCCTGGGTCGAGGCCGTAGATGCCGATCCCGAGCCGCACCATGTCGAAACGGGCATCGGGATGCGCGATCGCTCCGGCGGTGTTGGCGGCGTGACGCACCGGAACCGTGACGCCGGCCTCTTCGAGTCTTGCCAGCACCTCCCGATAGCGAGAGGTCTGCTCGGCCGTGAACGGATAGGAAGGTTCGTCGGCGACGGCGAAGTGGGTGAAGACCGAGTCGAGCCGGAGAGCGTGTGACTTCTGGATCGACCGCGCTATGTCGACCACCTCGGCGGGACGCGCACCGACCCGTCGCATCCCCGTGTCCACCTTCAGATGCACGCCGACAGGATCGGCGGGCCCCCTTCCGGCGGACTCGGCCAGGGCAGCGAGAGCGTCGACACCCGAGTCGGTGTAGACGGTCGCGTCCAGGCGCCGCGCGACCAACTCGCCCAACTCCCCCGGCGACGCCTGGGACAAGACCGCGACGCGGGCGTCGATCCCCGCGTTTCGCAACTCGCTTCCCTCCGCCACGAGAGCGACGGCAAGCATCGAGGCACCACCCCGCAGCGCAGCCTTCGCGACCGGCACGGCTCCGTGTCCGTAGCCGTCCGCCTTGACCACGGCGCAGACGTCGACGCCGGCGCGCTCGCGCAGCATCGCCACGTTCGCCGAGATCGCGGCGAGATCGACCTCGGCCCAGACGGGGCGCTCCGGGACGTTCAGTCCTCGTCGTCCTTGATGATGGCCCGGAGGATGTCCACACGGGCGACGATCCCGACCAGGCCACCGTCACCGAGCACCGGCAGGCGGGAGATGTCGTGGTCGTGGAGCAGCGTGGCCGCTTCCTCGACGGTGTCGTCGGCGCCGATCGTGATCGGATTCGGCTGCATCACGTCCCGGACGGTGCTGCCGAGTGCGCGACGCACGTCGTCGTCGAAGTTCCGCTGCGAACCGGGCAACTCGATCGTCGCTCCGAGGATCGAGATCACCGTCGGAAAGTGAAGGCGACTGTTCTGCACGATCAGGTCACCCGTGGAGAGCATCCCGACCACGGTTCCGTCGGAGTCGACGACCGGTCCACCGTCGATCCCGCGATCGACGAGGGTCCGCATGGCGTCCTCGACGTTGTCCTCCGGCCCGAACGTGAGCACGTCGGTCGTCATGACCTCCGAAACGGGCGACTGGCGTGACATCGATCCTCCGGGGAGACGGGCGTCCCGGCCCAGCTCGGAACACCGGACCGACGAGATCGCAGGCTAGTGCCGCCGCATGCCGGTCGAACTCGAAGAAGTTTCGGCGTCGAAGGCTTCTGTCTGGGCCGCCGGCAGAAGGTCGGGGAGATCGCCAGCCACCAGACCCCTCCTGTATCCCAGGGACGCCGCTCGTCCATGAAGAACCGCCGCGGTCACCGCCGCGATCGGAGCGGGCAGACCCTGGGCGAGGAGCGCCACGACCACCCCCGTGAGCACGTCCCCGGTGCCGGCCGTGGCGAGCCGCTGATCGCCGGCGTTCGAGACGAACACGGTTCCGTCAGGCGCAGCGACGACGGTCGTGGACCCCTTGAGCAGTACGACGGCTCCCGTCCCAGCAGCGAGGTTCCGCGCCGCTGAGATCCGGTCCGCTCCGGGCCGCGATCCGGTGAGCAGTTCGAACTCGCCGTCGTGGGGAGTGAGCACGACAGGTCCCGCGTCCTCGGCACGGGCAGCCACGACCCGATCGGCATCCCGTCCCAGCGCTCGCAGCCCGTCGCCGTCCACGACGATCGGCCGGCCGACCTTGGCCACGACCTCTCGGACCTCCGCGCTCACCTTGTCGCCGACCCCCAGTCCGGGACCGACGGCAAGGGCGCCGAACCTCTCCGCACCGGCGGCCACCACGCTCGCCCACCCGGTCCGTTTGAGGGACGTGAGCACGGCCTCGGTCGGCCCACCCGAGAAGCGTTCCGGGCCGGTTCCGGGAGTGGACAGGCGCACGTAGCCGGCACCGGACCGCAAGGCTGCCCGGGTCGAAAGGTGCGCTGCGCCGGTCATCCCCGCCGAGCCGGCCACGATCCACACCGCGTTGCGCCACTTGTGGCTCTCCCGTGGCCGTGCCGGCGCCCAGGTAGCGAGATCCCCGACGTCGACGAGCCACGAGGACGCACCGGAAACGTCGAGTCCGATGTCGGCCACGACCACTCGTCCGGCGAGATCCGCGCCCGCACCGAACAACAGCCCGGGCTTCCAAGCGGCGAACGTGACCGTCCTGTCAGCGGGCCACGGCCCTCCGGCCACCTCGCCGGTCAACCCCACGACGCCCGAAGGAATGTCGACGGCCAGAACAGGGGGCGCGGAGCGAGGAAGCCGCGGGGGTCTCCAGACCCCGCGGAAACCGGTGCCGTACGCCGCGTCGATGACCAGATCTGCGTCCGGCAGTTCGTAGTCGGGGTGCAGGGCCGAGGCGTCGAGAACCGAGACGCGGACGCCACGCCGCCGGAGAAAGCGACCGGCGGAACGGCCGTCGGCTCCGTTGTTCCCCTTCCCGGCGACCACGACGACCCTGCGCCCGTAGGTTCCACCGAGCATGTCGACCGCCTCACGGGCAACGGCCCACCCGGCGCGTTCGACGAGCACCTCGACCGGCTCCGGAGCAGCAGCATCGACCGCAGCCATCTCCGATGGGGTGACGATCGCCTCCATCACCCCATCCTGCCGCGAGGTCCGGACAGCAACAGCTCCACGGACGAACCGCAATCAGGACCGGCGGTCCGGTCGGCAATGCAGGAGGAACTTCAGGTACTGAGCCGGCTCCCTTCGGTCCTTGTGGAGCGGCCCATCCATCGATGGGTGAAGCTCACCGCTCTTCAGATCGACCCAGCCGAGATCGAAGGCCGTGACCGCAGGGTCGATCAATGTCCCGTAGAGACGATGCACGCCTGGCTTCTTCCACTCCTGCCCGACGAGGAGAGAGGTGTGGAGACGAGCAAACCTGCTGAGCAAGCGACCTCCGAAGAGTTGGGTCGGCACCTTGGGGACCTCACCTGGGGCCACCTTGATTCCGGTCGGGTCGGCCGCCGCGAGGAGCGTCTTGACGAACGGTTCATCTTCGCCGCCGCACTGCATCTCGATCGCACCAGTGGTCATGTCGGTCCATCCCAGCGTCGTGCCGCTGCGATCGTTCACGTACATCCGGTTGTTTCCGCCCTTGCGCCAGGGCACCAAGTAGTAGAAGCGGTGAGCCTTCTCGAAGAGAGGGGAAGGCTCGTTCGCGAGAGCTTCTCCCACGTTCACGACTTGGTCGGGTTCCGTGTCGGTCATTGGCAGCAACCGGGTTTCCAACGTTTCCGTCACCGCTGCTACCAGGGCAGGATCGAGGTCAGGCTTCGCACCCGCCAACCTGGCGGCAAGACACTCGACGCCGAGAACCCGAAGATCACCCAGGTCGGACGACTCCCGACCTCGATCCTCAGCGCCGGTCAGTACCAGATAACCCCGGACGGCAACTTTGACTCCGTCCGACGCGACGAGCGCACGGATCTCCTCGACGATCCTTCCGAGTCGATCGAGTTCACCGGTCTTGTCGTGCTTGGAGAAGACGAGCCTTCGGTCTGGTGTGATCGTTACGGGATTGGACCAGTTCTTCGAATCGAGGACCGCAATTCCGGGCGGACCGACGACGATGTGATCGACGTTCCCACCATCCGGGGCGCGACGGTCATGGAGGACGTTCCAGCCCTTCCTTTCCAATGGGCTGAGAGCCTCGGCTGTGAGACGTTCACCCTCCGCACCGCGATCCCAACTGTCGGCCGCGCGTCTGGCGTTCCGGGCCTTCTTCTCCAACCGCCGTTCTGCCGCTCTGGCTCGTTCGCCCTCGCGCTCCGCCGAAGTACCTGCACCCATCGCGGCTCTCCCCGTCGACTGATCCGTGGACACGAGGGTACCTAGACGTCGATGACCGGCCAGCAGACGCGCGAGGGACCACGAGAGCACCATCGACGCGTCCAGCAGGAATCTCCGATCAGTGGTTGGCTTTTCGCATGGTCGACTCTCCGGTTCCGAACGTCACCCTGAACAACGGGGTCCAGATGCCGATCCTCGGTTTCGGCGTCTACCAGGTCCCGCCGGAGGACACGGAAGAGGCGGTCTCGGCGGCGCTCGCAGTCGGTTACCGGCAGATCGACACGGCCGCCGGGTACGGGAACGAGGAGGGTGTCGGGCGAGCGGTCCGTGCGAGCGGCCTGGACCGATCGGACGTGTTCGTCACCACCAAGCTCTGGATCCAGCGACCCGGCGAGGACCGTGCACGGGCTGCCCTGGAGGCATCCCTCGAACGCCTCGGCTTCGACTACGTCGACCTCTACCTGATCCACCAGCCCTTCGGGGACTACTACAGCTTCTGGCGGGCTATGGAGCAGGCGAGCCGCGAAGGGCTGGTCAGGGCGATCGGTGTCGCCAACTTCCATTCCGACCGTCTCCTCGACCTGATCGATCACAACGAGATCACCCCCGCGGTCAACCAGATCGAGCTTCACCCGTTCTTCCAACGCCCGGAGGACCGCGAACTGATGCGCCAACACGGCGTGCAGGCCCAGTCCTGGGGAGGCTTCGCCGAAGGCAGGAACGGCCTGTTCACCAACCCGGTCCTCACCGAGATCGGCTCCTCGCACGGCAAGTCGGCCGCTCAGGTCGTGCTGCGGTGGCTCGTGCAGAGCGACATCGTGACCATCCCGAAGTCCGTCCGCCGCGAGCGCATGGAAGAGAACTTCGACGTGTTCGACTTCGTGCTCTCCGACGACGAGATCGCCCGGATCACCGCACTCGACACCGGTGTGACGCAGTTCTTCGACCACCGTGACCCGGCGATGGTCGCCTGGTTGAACGGCCGCAAGGACGCCTGAACCCGTCACGGCACGGAAGGGGCCGAGCCGGCCATCGGGTCCTAGCCTGCTTCTCGTGGGAAACGGCGAGACCATCGAGTTGGGCGACGGCCGCACATTGGGCTTCGACGACGTCGGTGACCCCGCTGGGGTACCGGTGCTTTTCGTCCACGGCACCCCGGATTCACGACGTGCGCGCCATCCCGACGACGGGATCCCAGCACGCCTGGGTGTCCGGCTCGTGGCGGTCGACCGTCCGGGTTCCGGTCTGTCGAGTGCTCACCCCAGCGGCACCGTCGGTTCGTTCGCGGACGACGTGATCGCCCTCGCCGACCACCTGGGGATCGCCGCGTGGCGGACGTTCGGCTGGTCCGCCGGCTCCGTGTACGCGCTCGCGGCTGCCGCCCGTCACCCGGATCGCGTCGTCCGCGTGGCAGTCGCTGCGGGCCTGGTCCCCTTCGACGCGTACACGACGCCGAACATCCTCGACGACGCGGACGGCGGCCGATGGATGACAGCCGAACTGGGCGAAGAGCTCGGTGCCAAGGGGTTCGCCGAGGCTGCCGCGCCGATGCTCGTGCCGTATCCGTGCGATCACGCCCTGGCGATCGAGCACGTCCTCGAATCAGCGGACCCGCTGCGGCGGACCGAACTCGAAGCGGTGGATGGCGCCGCCGACGCGATGGCGAACGGCCTCGTCGACTCCGTCAGCGGTGGCCTCGACGGTGTGACCAGAGATCTCGAACTTCAGGTCGAACCACCGGACGTCGATTGGGACGACGTCTCCTGCCCCGTCGACCTCGTCTACGGCGAACGCGACGCCACCGCGCCACCGTCGTTCGGGCGTTGGTGGGCGACACGACTTCGTTGGGCCGAACTCGACGTCGTCGAAGGCGCCGGCCACCTGGTCGCACTCACCCATTGGGAGCAGATCCTCCGACGCCTCGCCTCACCAGGTCGTTGACTCGGCCACACGGGCGGGACGCCGGTCGCGGGCGACAAGGCCCGACGTTCGGGCGATGATTACCGCATGCAACGTCTCACCCGCGAGGACGTCCTCGCGCTCGACGGCCTCGACGACTGGCGCGTGCTCCTGCACTCGATGCACGCCGGATTCCGGACAGGGACGTTCGAGGCCGGCCTCGAGTTCGCGAACCGCATCGGCGCGGTGGCCGAGGAGGCGAAGCATCACCCCGACCTGACGATCACCTACCCGAAGGTCTGCATAGAGCTCACCACGCACGACGCGGGTGGACTCACCGACCTCGATGTCGATCTTGCGCGCCGGGTCTCGTCGATCGCTGCGGATCTGGGATACCAGGCCGACCCCGTACCGGACATCCATCCATCATGACCGGACCCAGGACCAGGTCCTGGTGGGGCTGGGGTTGGGAGGATCAGACGCTCACCGACGAAGAGTGCAGGTCCTACGGGGCTCTGATGCCCGGGCTCGCGGATGGACCGCTGCCGGTTCCGAAGGTCGACGACCTCGATCTTCGGAAGCCCCGAGTCACAGTCCCCGACACGCTCACCAACGTCCTCGTCGACGATCCGATCGAACGTGCTTCACACACCTACGGCAAGGCGTACCGCGACGTGGTGCGCGCGTTGGCCGGCCGCCTCGACGCGCCGCCGGACCTGGTGGCCAGACCCAGGACCGAGGACGACGTCGTCGCGATCCTCGACTGGGCTTCGGAGTCCGAAGTTGCGGTGGTCCCCTACGGCGGCGGGAGCTCGGTGGTCGGCGGCGTCGAGTGTGCGGGCGAGGGTTTCGCCGGTGTCGTCTCCTTGGACGTGACCGCGATGGACCGTGTCCTGGAGATCGATGCCACGAGTCGGGCAGCCCGAATCCAGGCCGGTGCCCTCGGCCCCGTTCTCGAGGAGCAGTTGAGGCCTCACGGCTACACCCTGAGGCACTTCCCCCAGAGCTTCGAGTTCTCGACCCTCGGCGGCTGGATCGCCACCCGC
>JAGQSN010000088.1 GCA_020439555.1 Acidimicrobiales bacterium
GGATCATCGACCCGCGTGACACCCGGACGGTCCTCGGTCTCACCCTGTCGGCAATCCACTCCGCTCCCGTCCGGGGAGCGGACGGTTTCGGCGTCTTCAGGATGTGACCGTGGCTCCCGTGCGATCTACCCCTCCCGCCGCCATCGCGGGCTCGCCCCCGGGCCCAGAGGAGCAGCCGATGATCCGCCGACTCCTCGTAGCGAACCGTGGGGAGATCGCCAGACGGGTGTTCCGAACCTGCCGCGACCTCGGCATCGCGACCGTTGCCGTCCACTCCGACCCCGACGCCGACGCGCTGCACGTACGCGAAGCCGACGCGGCGGTCCGTCTCCCTGGTTCCGCCGCGGCCGACACGTACTTGCGGGCCGACCTGATCGTCGAAGCCGCCAGGACCTCAGGTGCAGACGCGATCCATCCCGGTTACGGGTTCCTGAGCGAGAACGCAGACTTCGCCCGCGCCGTGATCGCCGCCGGTCTGACCTGGGTCGGCCCGCCGGTCGAGGCCATCGAGGCGATGGGATCGAAGATCGAGGCGAAGGCGCTGATGGCCGCCGCCGGCGTCCCGGTATTGGAACGTCTCGACCCGGCAGCAGTGACCGAAGCCGACCTGCCGGTCCTCGTGAAGGCGTCCGCCGGAGGCGGAGGCCGGGGCATGCGGGTCGTGGAGGACCTGGCGTCCCTGGCCGCCGAGATCGAGTTGGCCTCGGTCGAGGCGGCATCGGCGTTCGGTGATCCGACGGTGTTCTGCGAGCGGTACATCCCGGCCGGACACCACGTCGAGGTCCAGGTGCTGGCCGATGGCCACGGCACGATCTGGGCTGTCGGCGAACGCGAATGCTCGATCCAGAGACGGCACCAGAAGATCGTCGAGGAAGCCCCGTCGCCGTTGGTCGAACGCATCGACGGCATGCGTGCGGCGGTGTTCGACGCGGCCCGGGCCGCGGTCTCAGCGGTCGGTTACGTCGGGGCGGGGACCGTCGAACTGCTGGCCGACGACGAAGGGCGCTTCTACTTCCTCGAGATGAACACCCGTCTCCAGGTCGAACATCCGGTCACGGAGGCGACTACCGGGCTGGATCTCGTCGCGTTGCAGATCCTGGTCGCCGAGGGCGGGCGGCTCCCGGCGACACCGCCGCCCACGTCCGGTCACGCGATCGAGGTCCGCCTGTACGCCGAGGACCCGGCCCAGGACTGGCTGCCCCAGACCGGCACCGTCGAACGCTTCGAGGTGCCCGGTGTCGACGCGGAGTTCGCCGGACCTGTCGCCCCGCACCGTGACGGGTGTGCCGCGGCCGCTATACGGCTCGACACTGGCGTCACCAGCGGCACCGTGGTCGGCGTCCACTACGACCCGATGCTGGCGAAGCTGATCGCCTGGGCGCCGAACCGCCACAGCGCGGCCCGCCGCCTCACCGCCGCGCTGCGCGGCACCCGGATCCACGGGCTGAAAACGAACCGGGACCTGCTGGTGCGGATCGCGGAGGATCCCGCCTTCCTGGCCGGAGACACCGACACGGCGTTCCTCGGGGTGCACGACCTCGCTGCTCTCGCCGCCCCGCTGGCGGACGACAGGACCCGACGGCTCTCGGCAGTCGCGGCCACGGTCGCGCTCGCAGCGGACAACAGGGCCAGGGCCGGCGTCGCCAGCGGACTGCCGAGCGGTTGGCGAAACGTCCCATCCCAGCCGCAGCACAAGGCGTTCGACGTCCCCTCCGGGTCCGGCGACACCGAGCGCATCGACGTCCGTTACCGCTTCACCGCCGACGGCTTGAAGGTGGAGAGCGACGACCGGATCGAACTGGTTACCGCCGCCGTCGACCGGGTCGTCCTGCGCTGCGACGGTGTCGAGCACGGTTTCGACGTCGCCCGCTACGACGGTCTCGTCTGCGTCGACTCGCCGCTCGGTGCCGTCGATCTCGTACCGGTCGACCGCTTCCCCGACCCGGCGACGCAGGTGACGGCCGGTTCGCTACTGGCGCCCATGCCCGGAGCGATCATCCGCATGGCGGTGGCCGTCGGCGACCGTGTCGAACGGGGTCAACCGATCCTGTGGCTCGAAGCGATGAAGATGCAGCACCAGATCAACGCCCCCGCGGACGGGGTCGTCGCCGAACTCCACGTCGAGGTCGGCCGACAGGTCGAACTCGGAACCGTTCTCGCCGTCGTCAAGGAACAAGAGGAGCCATGACCTTCACCGACACACCCGAACAGATGGAGCTCCGCCGGGCCGTCGCCGCCCTCGGCGCCGGTTACGGCTACGACTACATGATCGGCAAGGCCCGGGCGCACGAGTCGATGACCGAGCTGTACGCGGAGGCGGGCAAGCTCGGCTACCTCGGCGTGAACCTGCCCGAGGAGTACGGCGGCGGCGGATGCGGAATGTACGAACTCGCAATCGTCGAGGAGGAACTCGGCGCAGCTGGTTGCCCGCTGTTGATGATGGTCGTCTCCCCGGCGATCTGCGGCACCGTGATCACGAAGTTCGGGACCGACGAACAGAGGGGCCGCTGGTTGCCCGGCCTGGCCGACGGGTCGTCGATCATGGCATTCGCCATCACCGAACCCGACGCCGGATCGAACTCGCACCGCATCACGACGACGGCACGGCGGGACGGCGCCGACTGGGTGCTCAACGGCCGAAAGGTGTTCATCTCAGGTGTCGACGTCGCCGACAACGTCCTGGTCGTTGCACGCACCGAGGACGGCGGTGCGGGGACCCTGAAGCCGGCGATGTTCGTGGTGCCGACGGATTCGGCGGGGCTCGAACGCAACCGGATCGACATGGACATCACCAGCGCCGACAGCCAGTTCATGCTCTTCCTCGACGACGTGCGCGTCCCCGCCGACGCACTGATCGGCTCCCCCGATGCCGGGATGGACCTGCTGTTCGCCGGCCTGAACCCGGAACGGATCATGGCGTCCGCTTTCGCCGTCGGGATGGCCCGCCACGCCCTCGGCAAGGCGACCGCCTACGCGAAGGAGCGCACCGTGTGGCGCGACCAGCCGATCGGCACCCACCAAGGGGTCGCCCACCCTCTCGCCCAGTCACATGTGGAGGTCGAGCTGGCGAAGCTGATGATGCAGAAGGCCGCTGCCCTCTACGACGCCGGCGAGCACATGGCGGCGGGGGAGGCGGCGAACATGGCGAAGTTCGCGGCCGGCGACGCATGTGTAAGGGCCGTGGACCAGGCGGTGCAGACCCTCGGCGGCAACGGCCTGGCGAGCGAATCCGGCCTCGGTGCTCTCATCGCCATCTCCCGGGTCATGCGGATCGCGCCGGTCAGCCGAGAGATGATCCTCAACTTCGTCGCCCAGTTCAGCCTCGGCCTCCCGAAGTCGTACTGATGAGCACCGAAACCGCTTCCGAGGTCGTCCACCGCGAGGACACCGCAGCGATCGCCACGTTGACGTTGGACTCCCCGGCCAACCGCAACGCCCTGTCGGCCCAACTCGTAGGCGAGCTCGCCGGTCACCTCACCGACATAGCAGCGGACGAAACGGTCCGGGCCGTCGTGCTCACCCACACCGGTACGACGTTCTGCGCCGGCGCGGATCTCGCCGAGTCGGCCCGCGAAGGCGGTCCCGCGAAAGGGACACAACGGCTGGTGGACCTGCTCCGCCGGATCGTCGAGCTGCCCCGGCCGGTGGTGGCTCAGGTGGAGGGCAACGTGAGAGCCGGTGGGCTCGGCCTCCTGTCTGCGTGTGATCTGGCAGTGGTCGGCCCCACGTCGAGCTTCGCGTTCACCGAGGCCCGTCTCGGTCTCGCGCCGGCGATCATCTCGCTCACGGTGCTGCCCCGTCTCACCGACAGGGCGGCTGCCCGCTACTACCTGACGGGTGATCGATTCGACGCTGTGGAGGCGGAACGGATCGGCCTGGTCACGATGGCCGCCGAGGACCCCGCGGCCGCGGTGGCCGGGCTGGCGGACTCGTTCCGGGCGTGTTCCCCGCAAGGCCTGGCGGCATCGAAGGCCCTGACGACCACGTCACTGCTGGCGGCCTTCGACCGTGACGCCGCCACCCTCGCCGAGCGGTCAGGAATCCTCTTCGCCTCCGAAGAAGCCCAGGAAGGCATCGCCTCCTTCCTCGAGAAACGCCCCCCACGCTGGGCCGAACCCTGACGCTCCGGCCGACGAATCCCATGCGGCCCGATCCGGCGGGCACTACGGCTCGCGTGGGGTCAACGTGACTCGCAGCTTCAGCCCGCTCGGGTGCGCCACATCGAGCACCGTCGGACCAGTGGAAAGCTCCTCATCGGTCACCTGGAGGGCGCTGTCGAGCCTGATCGGCGAACCCCCGTCGCAGCCCGTCGTGCCCTCCAGTCGAACCCGAATCTCGGCCACCTCGCCGAACGACGCGAAGGTGCTGTGCACGTCGGAGCGGTCGCCGGTTCCGAGGCACTTGTCGAGCATCTCGGTGGGGCGGACCCTCGGGCTGAAGGCCACGACGCCTGGTTGACGCACGAACTGGACATCGCCGACCTGTAGGACCGCGCCGTCATCGGTGATCGGTTGCGGTGCCGGCACGGTCGAGATCGTGGCCGCGCTGGTCGAAATGGATGGAGGAGTGGACGTGCTCGTCGCGCCCAGCGTTGTCGTGGTAAGCGTGTCAGAGGATTCTGATGAGGTGGCTTCCACGACCTCGCGCCCTTCACAGTCGACCGTGGGGACGTCCTGGACCGAACCGTCGGGTACCAGCAGCCGTCCTTCGACCCATACCCGTCCGAACAGGTCGACGCGTTCGAATGACTTGCTCACGGCCTCATCTTCGGCGGCAGCACCGGTCCCGCTGAATACGTCATTCGAGGTATGACCGTCCTCTGCCTGAGATCGAGAAGCACCTCGAGCACATCTTCGGAACGATCGGAGTCGACAACCGGGCAGCGGCTGTCGCGTGGCTTTCGGCCTGAGGCGCCTGCACTTCTGATCCCGCCACCTCGTTGGGTCAGGTGTGGTTCCGGGCGGTTCGTTCTGGGGCGTTGTCGGGGAGGGGATTGCGCAGGTAGGTGGCCCGGCTGAGCATGTTCGCCGCGGGCGGGGAGACCAGCAGGTGGAGGACGCCGGCGAGGACGACCGACGTGATGTCGTTGATGTGGTCCAGTTGCACCGCCACACCGAGCAGGATCAACAGGATGCCGAGCGTCGACGCCTTCGCAAGGGCGTGCAGGCGGCCGAGTACGTCCGGGAACCGCACGACCCCGATCGCCGCTATCAGCACGAACACGGATCCGACCAGCGCGACGGCCTCACCCATCGTCGTCCCTCGATTCGATGAACCGGGCGATCATCCCGGTGCTGATCGGCCCTACGAGCGCAACCGCGACGAGGGTCGGCAGGAACGCACCGTTGCCGGTTTGCGCCGCGGACACGGCGATCGCTCCCATGCCGACGAGGACTATGCCGTTCACCGCGACGACCCGGTCCGCCAACGAAGGGCCGACGACGAGGCGCCACGCGAACAGCGCCGCCGCCAACCCGAGAACGACCAACGTCACTGTCGTCATCGCGCCTCCCCGGAATGCCTGCCGCGGCCGCTGCGCCGGCCCGGCCCCACGGCACCGACGACCAGGTCCTCCAACCTGGCGAGCGATCGGCCCATCGACGTGAGGTCGTCGAGGGTGAGGACGTGGACCTGGATCGTCGACGAGTCGGGACTGGCGCCTACGGTCATCGTGCCCGGGCTCAGAGCCAGGATCGACGTCATCACCGTCACCACCTCCTCGGAGGGCACGCCGAGGTGGTGTGTCACGACGCCTTGGCGCAGGGCTGGTCTGCGACTGAGGATCTGGCGCGCCATCACCAGGTTCGAGGCCAAGAGCTGTACGACGACGTGACCGGCCAGGCGAAGGGAGCCCAGAGGGCGGATCTTCACGTCGTGGGGCTGTCCCGGCGGAAACAGAGCCAGCAAGCCGATCGAGACGGCGATACCACTGAGCACACTCGCAGGGGTGAACGATCCCCACGCGAACATCCACAGGACCGTCAGCAGGACGAGTCGACCGGCGGACCTCATGGTTCGAGGACCTGTTCCGTGTAGGCGCCTCTGTCGAGGAGATCGCCCGCGGCTCGTTGACAGAAGGCATAGATCGGCCCGGCAGCGACAGCGATCGTGAGGCTCACAGCGACGAGTGCACCGGTCGGTATGAGCATCCCCAGCGGGCTCCGGCTCTTCCTGCGGCCCGTCGCGGAAACGAGGCGCTCGGGTGCCGGGATCTCGGCCCTGCTCCAGAACGCGCTCGTCCAGATCCGGGCCATGGCGAACAAGGTCAGGAGGCTGACGACCAGGCTCACGGCGACGATCACGAACTGCTTCTCGGCGATGCCGGCCTGGAGAAGCGCGAGCTTCGACACGAAACCGGAGAACGGAGGCACGCCGGCCAGGCTCAACGCAGCGAGCAGGAACATCACAGCGAGTACCGGCGCCCGACGGATCAGGTCTCCGAGGCGCGAGAGCCGGTTGTCGCCGCCTTCGTGCTCCACCAACCCGGCAACGAGGAAGAGCGAGGTCTTCACGACGATGTGGTGGACCATGGAGAAGATCAGCGCTGCGATCGCCGCTGCCGTGAACAGACCGAGACCCATGATCATGTAACCGATCTGGCTCACGATGGTGAACGACAGGATCCGACGGATGTCGTCCTGAGCGATGGCGCCCAGGACGCCGACGACCATCGTGAGCCCGGCGAGCACGAGGAGCAGACCGGCTGGTCGCGATTCGGGTGGGAACAGCAGGACCTGGGTCCGGACCATCGCGTACACGCCGATCTTGGTGAGCAGACCGGCGAAGACGGCCGTGATCGGCGAGGGCGCAGTCGGGTAGCTGTCAGGTAGCCAGAAGAAGAGGGGGAAGATCGCTGCCTTGATGCCGAACACGACGATCAGCAGCACTGCGAACGCTGTCCTTGTGCCGCTCGGCAGGACAGCCATGTGGTCCGCGAGGTCCGCCATGTTCACCGTGCCGGTCGCGGAATAGAGCAGGGCGAGAGACAGGACGAACAGCGTCGACGCGATGAGGCTGATGATGATGTAGGTCATCCCCGCCCTGACCTGTTCGCGTCGTCCGCCGAGGGTCAACAGCACGTAGCTGGCCGTGAGCATCATCTCGAACGAAACGAACAGGCTGAAGAGGTCGCCCGTGAGCAAGGAGCCTGCGACCCCGGCCGAGAGGATCATGTAGGCCGACTGGAAACCGACGTGGTTCCGTTCGGCTCCCGGTTCACCGATCGCATAGACGAGTACGGCGAGGAGCGCCACCTCGGCCACCACCAGCAGAGCCGCCGCGAAACGATCCGCCACCAATGCGATGCCCATGGGTGAGGGGTGTCCGCCGGCGACGGCCAGCATCGTGCCGCCGCGGTCGACCTCGACCAACAGCACAACCGACACAACCGTGGAGGCGAGGAGCGTCACGAGTCCGACGGTGCGCTGAAGGCCTTTGGCCCGGCCGGCGAGCACGGACAGAGAGGCGCCGAGCAGCGGTAGGACGATGGGGAGCGGGAGCAGCCAGGTCACAGCAGCTCCTCCCATTCGATGAGCTCCTGGTGGTCCTCCACCTCGTCCTGGACGGCGTCGTCCGTCGATACGCGGCGGTCCGCCACGTCGTCCTGGACCTCGTCGTCGTCGGTGAGCAACCAACTCCGGTACGCGAGCGCCAGAAGGAGCGTCGTCACGCCGAAGGTGATCACGATCGCTGTCAGCGCCAGGGCCTGGGGCAGAGGATCGGCGAAATCCGCGGTGCTGCTCCCACCGATGATCGGCGGGGTGCCCCGTCTTCCGGCTGAGATCAGCAGGACGTTCGCCCCGTGCGTCAGCAAGCCGAGGCCGATGATGATCCTGCTCAGCTTCCGTTGGAGGAGCAGATAGGTCCCGGCCCCGAACAGGAGAGCAGCGGTCGCGGCGAGCATGACCGTCACGACAGGCGCTCCTGTGGCGTGTCACCGAATGCTTCGAACGCCATCAGCACCATGCCGAGCACGGCGAAGTAGACGCCGAGGTCGAACACGACAGCCGAACTGATGGCGATGTCTCCGAGCACCGGTAGGTCCACGTGCGTGGAACCGACATCGAGCACGGACTTCCCCAGCGTCAGGGGGATCGTCGCGGTCGCGGCCGACAGGAGCAGGCCTGACCCGAGGACCGTCCATGGCCGCAGGCGTGACCGGCGGCGAACCTCGTCGATTCCGCCGGCGATGTATCGGATCGTGATCGCTGCGCCGGCCAGCAGACCACCGACGAAACCCCCGCCGGGACGGTCGTGACCGGAGAACAGCAGCCACAGGGACATGAGCAACACCACCGGGAAGGCGACCCGTGCCGCCACGTCCACGAAGGCAAGTCTGGGGGCGGACGACGGATGCCCGGACTCCTGCCGGGCCGGGGCGTTCCGCCGACCGGCACGGGCCAGAGCGACGGCACCGATTGACGCGGCAACGATCACCGAGAGCTCGCCGAGGGTGTCGAAACCCCGGAAGTCGACGATGGCCACGTTGACGACGTTGTGGCCGTGGCCGACCGGCACCGAGCTGTCGACGATCTGATCCGAGACGGCCGTGTCGTGTTCGAAGCCGGAAGCCACGAGAGCGAAGACGAACACCGTCGCCGCGACCGCCCCGGCGATCGCCAAGCCGACCGCCCGCCTGCGGGGCGAACTCGGCTGTTCGAACCCTTTCGGGAGGCGGCGCAGGACCAGGACGAACACCACGGTCGACAAGGTCTCCACCGCTACCTGGGTCAGAGCCAGGTCCGGGGCACCCGAGATCACGAACAGTCCGGCCATCGAGTAGCCGGTGACGCTGAGGAAGAGCGCCGCTGCGAACCGGCGGTGAACGATCGTCGCCCCGATCGCGCTCGCGAGCAGCAGCGCCAGAACGGCGGCTTCCCCCGGACCTCCGATGGGCGGCAGAACGACCGGTGCGCGTCCCACGAGCAGCGCGCCCGCCGGTAGCAACGCGGCGGTCGACAGGATGATCGCCGCGTAAACGGGCAGCGAGCCGCTCTGAACCGTTGCCGTCACCTTCGTCGAAGTCCGTCCAACGCCACGGATCAGGTTCAGGAACACCTCTCCACCGTTCGGAACCCGCGAGCCGAACGCCAGGACCGGCTCCAGTCCGGGCAGCAACACGGCCACGACGATCCCGCCTGCGATCGCGACGAACGACAGCAACAGGGGTAGCCCGAATCCGTGCCAGACCGCGAGGTGCACGCCACCCTGTCCGGTTCCGAACCCTGTGAGGGAGGCAGACGCGAGGCGATCGCCCAGCCCCGGCGCGAGCCCGAAGATCACCGCGACCGAGGTCAAGGCGGCGGCAGGAGCCGCGAACAGCCGAGTCGGGTCGGTCGCAGCCTCCGTGCTGCTGCGCCGCCGGGGCTCGACGAACGTGCACCAGTAGAAGCGAACGGAGTACGCCACGGTCAGGGTCGCTCCGGCCGCCAGCGCGGCGAGCAGCAGCGGCCCGCCCCAAGCGAGATCGTGGATCGCGCCGTAGGCAAGCTCCTTCGCCACGAACCCTGCGGTGAGCGGCGCTCCCGCCATCGAGAGGCAGGCGAGCGCGGCGACGACCTCGACGCCACGCCAGCCCTCGCGCAGCGGTGGGATCTTGCGAGCGTCGCGGGTGCCGGTGCGGAGGTCCACGATGCCGACGATCATGAACAGGGTCGCCTTGAACAGGGCGTGGGCGATCAGGAGGACCCAGCCAGCGGTCGCGGCAGCGGGTGTGCCGATCCCGAACAGGATCGTCAGCAGTCCGAGTTGGCTGACGGTCCCGAACGCCAGCAGCAGCTTCATGTCCTGCTGACGGAGTGCTCGAAGCCCTCCGAAGATCATCGACGACACGCCGGCGGCAACCACCAGGACGCGCCAGGGCCCGGAACCGTGAGCGATCGGTGCGAACAGGGCGAGGAGGTAGACGCCGGCCTTCACCATCGTCGCCGAGTGCAGGTAGGCGCTGACTGGAGTCGGTGCCGCCATCGCTCCCGGCAGCCAGGAGTGGAACGGGTACTGGGCAGACTTCGTGAACGCTCCGAGCAGGATGAGCGTGACTGCCGCTGCGCTGAAGCTGTTCGGCGGGTTGCTGAGCAGGGAGGTGATCCTCGCCGTCCCCGTGTCCTGGACGACCAGCAGCAGACCGCCGAGCATCGCGAGTCCACCCGCCGCGGTGATCAGGAGGGCGTGAAGGGCCGCCGCCCGGACCCGAGGGTTGGTGTGCTTGTTGCCGATCAAGAGGTAGGACGTGACCGTCGTCAGCTCCCAGCAGACGTAGAGCAGGAACACGTTGTCCGACATGGTCAGGGCCAGCATCGAGCCGCCGAACAGGACGAGAAGGCCGGACAACCGTCCAGTGTCGGGCGCGTCGTCGTCGAAGTAGCAGGTCGCGTATGCCATTACGGCGACGCCGACTCCTGCCACGACCAGCGCGAGCGTCGCGGAGATCCCGTCGAGCCGGAGGTCGATGCCGAGGCCCAACGGCTCGACCCAGGTGAAGTGCTGGCGAACCGTCGCCCCGTTGGAGATGGTGCCGAGCCTTGATGCGATCCAGACGAACGCGACCGCCATCGGAAACGCTCCGACGGCGAAAGCACGGGTGCCAAGTCGCCTGCCGCACGCGATGAGAGCAGCTCCGACGAACCCTAAAAGGAGCAGGAGGAAAACCATCAAGGTGCTGGTCTCGGATTTCCTCGTGCTCCGTGCACTGGTTTCCTCGTCGGGCCTTCGGTCCTGGCGAGTGAGCGGAACCGCGCCTCGGTCCCTCGGCCTCGTCCGCAAGGATAGCCGAGGGCATCTCGGACGCCGTAGGACATTTCCCAGAACCGCGTCCTCCAATCGTCACGCGGCATCCGCCGACAGGAAACCTCCTCGAAACGTGGCGTTCCTAAGTTCGTCGCCATGTCAGCGTCGGACCTGCTCGGGCTCACCGTCGCTGTCACCGCGGATCGCAGAGCGGACGAGCAGTTGGCGCTCCTGGGTCGTCTCGGAGCCGGGACCTTTCACGCTCCGATGATCCGAACAGTCCCGTTGGCTGCCGCCGACACGGTCATTCCTGTCACGCGGAAGGTTCTGGCGGAGCCACCCGACGTCGTCGTCCTCACCACGGGGGTCGGCGTCCGGACCTGGATCGATGCGGCGGAAGCCGTTGGCTTGGCGGACCGGCTGGTCGACGCAATGAACCGAGCTGAGCACGTCGTCACCCGAGGGCCGAAGGCAATGGCCGCTGCCCTGACCTGCGGTGTGGAGGTGAGCTGGGACGCACCGGGCGCCCTGTCCGCGGAGATCGTCGACTACCTGGCAGACCGTGTCTCCGGAAAGCGAGTCGTTGTCCAGCGTGATGGGTCCGCGAAGGCTGACCTCGCCGACACCCTGGGTGAACTCGGTGCCCAGGTCGTCGATGTGCCCGTCTACCGGTGGGGGACTCCGCCCGACGGTGAGCCGGCGGACCGTCTCATCGAAGCACTCGTGGCCGGGACGATCGACGCAGTCACTTTCACCTCGCCTCCGGCCGTCGTGAACCTTGCCTCGATCGCGTCGGAGCGTGGGGTGCTCGAGCAGGTCTGCTCGGCGTTGTCGGACGAAAGCCTGACGGTCGCGGCTCTCGGCGAAGCCACATGTGCCGCTCTCGCCGAACTGGGAGTGGATGCAGATGTCGTCCCGTCGCGCCCTCGGCTCGGGGCGCTCGTTCGGGCGCTCGGCGACTACTCGGCGCAGCGCCCCACCGTCACCGTGGGCCGGGTGATGCTCCGACTCGGCGCGGCGGCTGTGGTCGTCGACGGCGAAGTCGTGGAGCTTCCTCCTCGTGAGATGGGCGTGCTGGCCGAACTGGCCGCGCAACCCGGCGCTGTGCGAGCGAAGGCGGAGCTTCGGCGCAAGGTGTGGGCGGACGCCCCCGACGTCGACGACCACGCGGTCGAGGTGACAGTCGGTCGGCTCCGACGGCGTCTCCCCGACAGTCTCGCCGTGCAGACGGTTCCTCGTCGCGGCTACCGGCTCATCGCCTCACTCGACTGAAACCGCCGCCCGTTCCTGGGCGATCCGATCACGAGCGACCCGTTGATTCAGGCGAGACCGGTGGTCATCGGCGCGCTCGGTGACCCGTGTCACCGGCAGATTCGCATCCTGTTTCGAACGGCTCACGCCGTCCGCCGACCGACGTGAGCGAACCGTCGCGGAGCCGACTCTTTGAGGCAACGAGTGGGCAAACGGCCTTCCGTACGTTGCCACCGTTCCACTCGATCGACACGGAGTCATCATGAGCTCGATCCCAACCCAACGAGGTGACCGCACGACGGGTAGCCGCCCGACGGTTCTCGTCGTAGGGAACGGCATGGTCGGCCATCGCTTCGTGGAGGCGGCGATCGAACGGGGTCTCTCTTCGACGCACCGGATCGTGGTCGTCGGGGAGGAGCGGCGCCAGGCCTATGACCGGGTCCACCTTTCCGCACTGTTCGACGGCTTCACCCCGGCAGACCTCGCCCTGGCGGAACCGAACCTCTACGACGAAGCCGGTGTCGAGGCCATCCTCGGCGAGACGGTCGACCGGCTCGACACCGCAGCCCACCTCGCCGTTACGAGCAGCGGACGCGAGATCACCTACGACGCCTGCGTGATCGCCACCGGGTCAGCGCCGTTCGTGCCGCCGATCCCCGGCACCGACGCCGCAGGTTCGTTCGTGTACCGCACCATCGACGACCTCGAAGCGATCCGCCACTGGGCCGCGGGCTGTCGGACCGGTGCCGTCGTCGGTGGCGGCCTGCTCGGCCTGGAGGCGGCAAACGCGCTGCGCCTCCTCGGTCTCGAGACGACCGTCGTCGAGTTCGCACCCCGCCTCATGGCCGTTCAACTCGACGACGGCGGCGGACGGGCGCTGCTCCACCACGTCGAAGGCCTCGGGGTGTCGGTCCGGACCGGTGCCGCGGCTGCTGCGGTGCGCACCACCCCGGACGGCCGGGTGGCAGGCCTGTCGTTCTCCGAAGGCGAGGACCTCGACGCCGAACTCGTCGTGTTCGCCGCCGGCATCCGACCCCGGGACCAGATCGCACGCGACAGCGGCCTGGAGGTGGGCGAACGCGGTGGCGTGATCATCGACGACCGCTGCGCCACGTCCGCCGAAGACGTGTACGCGATCGGCGAGGTCGCCAACCACGCCGGCAAGGTCTACGGGTTGGTGGCTCCCGGGTACGCGATGGCCGACGTCGTCGCCGCCCGGCTCGCCGGCGAGGAAGCCGCCTTCACGGGATCGGACACGCCCACAAAGCTCAAGCTTCTCGGCGTCGACGTCGCGAGCGTCGGCGACCCGCAGGCGGTCGGTGACGAGGTCGTCGTGTCGGACCCACGGACGGGAACCTGGAAGAAGGTCGTCGTGGACGCGGCCGGGAACGTCGCCGGTGCAGTCCTCGTCGGCGATGTCGACGCCTACCCGTTGCTCGTGCAGGCCGTGCGTGGATCGATCCCGACCCCGGACCTCCTGTCCCTGCTCCAACCGGCCAGCGGCGAGGCCGGCTCCGGCCCGGCAGACCTACCGGACGAGGCGATCATCTGCTCCTGCCACAACGTGTCGTGCGGGACGATCCGCAAGGCCGTTGACGACGGCTGCGAGACCGTCGCTGACGTGAAGGGCTGCACCAAGGCCGGTACGGGCTGTGGCTCGTGCGTCTCGCTGATCGGCGAACTCGTCGACGCTCGACTGATAGCGGCGGGCAAGACCGTCGAGAAGCGGCTCTGCCCGCACTTCGAACTCAGCCGCCCCGAGCTCTACGAGGTGGTCCGGGCGACAGGCATCCGCACGTTCGCCGAACTGGTCACCAAGCACGGCACCGGAACCGGTTGCGAGATCTGCAAGCCGGTCGCGGCGTCGATCTTCGCCAGCCTCGGCTCCGGCTACATCCTCGACGGCGAACAGGCCGGGCTCCAGGACTCCAACGACCACTTCCTCGCCAACATCCAGCGTGATGGCACCTACTCGGTGGTGCCGAGGGTGCCCGGCGGCGAGATCACCCCGGCGCAGCTCATCGCCATCGGCGAGGTCGCCCGGGACTTCGACCTCTACACGAAGATCACGGGCGGTCAGCGCATCGACCTGCTCGGTGCCCGCGTCGAGCAGCTCCCGGCGATCTGGGGACGGCTCATCGACGCCGGCCTCGAATCGGGTCAGGCGTACGGCAAGTCGGTGCGGACGGTGAAGTCCTGCGTCGGAAGCGTCTGGTGCCGCTACGGCGTCCAGGACTCCGTCAAGCTCGCCATCGACCTGGAGAACCGCTACCGGGGTCTCCGTGCACCGCACAAGATCAAGCTCGCCGTGTCGGGTTGCGCCCGGGAGTGCGCGGAGGCGCAGAGCAAGGACGTCGGCGTCATCGCCACCGAGAAGGGGTGGAACCTCTACGTCGGCGGCAACGGCGGCGCTCGTCCGGCTCACGCCGTCCTGCTCGCCGAGGACCTCTCGACCGAGGAGCTGGTCCGCAGCATCGACCGCTACCTCATGTGGTACGTCCGCACCGCCGATCGCCTCGAGCGCACAGCGGTGTGGCAGCGCAAGCTCCCGGGCGGCATCGACTTCGTCCGCCGGGTCGTCATGCAGGACGAACTCGGCATCGGTGCCGAACTCGAAGCGGACATGGAAGCCCACGTCGGCGCCTACCGCTGCGAGTGGACCGAGACCCTCGAATCGCCCGAACGGCTCGCCCGTTTCGTCAGCTTCGTCAACACCGACCTACCCGACCCCTCCGTAACCCACGTCCGGGTGCGGGGCCAACGAATCCCGGAGACAACACGATGACCATCACCGAACCAGAACTCCGCACCACCGCCACCACCTGGGAGCCCGTCTGCGACCTGAAGCGCCTCACGCCCGGACGCGGCGTCGCCGCACTCGTCGACGGCGCACCGGTCGCGCTGTTCCACCTCGGCGAAGGTGAGACGTTCGCGATCGGCAACGTCGACCCGTTCTCCGGGGCGAGCGTGCTCAGCCGCGGGATCGTCGGAGACGTCGACGGTGTTCCGACCGTGGCGTCGCCGATCTACAAGCAGCGCTTCGACCTTCGCACCGGTCGCAGCATCGACGACGAGACCGTCGCCGTGTCCGCGTACGACGTCCGAGTCGTCGACGGCATCTGCGAGGTACGCCCCGGGGGCACCCTCCCTTGACCGTCACCGCCGTGTCGATCCGGCCGCGAGGCCTCGTCGAGGACGAGAGCCCGCCGCGGTCACGGACCGTCGAGGTCGAACCCGACGGTCACCGTCCCGAACTGCTCGCGCTCGACGCAGGGGAGCAGTACCGGTTCGGTTTCGACATGGGCGCGTGCATCGGTTGCCACTCCTGCGAGGTCGCCTGCGCCGAGCAGAACGGGCTCCCGGCCGGGACCGTCTGGCGGCGGGTCGGTGAGATCGAGGGAGGTGACCACCCCTTCACACGGCGGTTCCACCTGTCGATGTCGTGCAACCACTGCCTGGAACCGGCGTGCCTCCAGGGTTGTCCGACCGGTGCCTACATCAAGCTCGACAACGGCATCGTCGCCCACCAGGCCGACGACTGCATCGGCTGCCAGTACTGCACCTGGAACTGCCCCTACCAGGTGCCGGCGTTCCAGCCGGACCGGCGGATCGTCACGAAGTGCGACATGTGCCAGCCCCGCCTGGCCGAGGGTCTGAAGCCCGCTTGTGTCGGGGCGTGTCCGACGAACGCGATCACCGTCGAGAAGGTGAACGTCGCCGAATGGCGCGCAGATCACTCGGCGGCCGACGCACCGGAACTGCCCGACTCCTCGATCACGCTCTCGACCACCCGGATAACCCTGCCCGAAGGGGTGCCGCTCGAGACGTTCGCGGCGAGCAGCTGGAACCTCCGGCCCGAACACCCGCACTGGCCGCTGGTGTGGCTGACGGTGCTCAGCCAGGTCGCCCTCGGTGTCAGCGCCACCGCCTCCACGACCACCCACCGCTTCACGGCCTTCGCCCTCGCCGCGGTGGCGATGGCCGGCGCGCTGCTGCACCTCGGCCGTCCTGCACACGCCTGGAAGGCGCTGCGAGGTCTGCGCCGCTCCTGGCTCAGCCGTGAGGTAGCGGCGCTCTCGGTCTACGCGGGTGCCGCCGCGGGGGCGGTCGTCGTGCCCGAACTGACCGTCCCGGCAGCGGTCCTCGGTGGTGTCGGTGTGTACGCGTCGGCCCGCCTGTACGTGGTGCCCGGACGTCCCGCCTGGAACAGTCCGCTGACGATCGTGCGCTTCTTCGCGACGGCCCTGGCGACCGGCCCGGCTCTCACCGGTCACGTCGAACTGGCGGCCGTCGGTGCGGTCCTGGCCGTCTTTGCGTCCGTCGCGAACTGGCTCCGCCTGTCACGCCGTGACGAGCAGTCATGGATCGGATCCGTCCAGCTCGAACTGCACTGGTTCCGGCGTTGGAGCATCGTCCGGTTCGCTCTGGTCGCCCTCGGTGTCGTCGCTGCGATTGCCGGTGGCTCCGCCGTCGGCATCGCGGCCGCCTTGATCGCTGCGGAGGTGGTGGCCCGCTGGCTGTTCTTCGTGACGGTCGTGCCGCTCAACATGCCGGGATCGTTCTGGCGGCACACCGTCGCCGGTCAGCGTTGAGGGTCGGTGTCGTGGCAACGAGCACATCTGTTCCCGTGGCTCCGCCGACGCGGCTTCGCAGGCTGGTCGACCGCCTGCCCAAGGTCCTCGGCGTCCACCACGGTGGAGCGAACTACCGCTACGTCGACTCACCCGGTCAGGGTCCCGTCATCGCGAGCCGCGCGGCGGAGGCCTGGGTACGCACGACCTGCGGCTACTGCTCGGTCGGTTGCGGGATGCGAATCGGGGTGCGTGACGGGGTCGCGGTCACCGTGCAGGGCGACCCGGAGCATCCGGTCAACCGTGGCCGCCTCTGCCCGAAGGGCCTTTCCGAGCACCTGATGATCCGGGCCGATGGTCGCCTGCTGACCCCGATGGTGCAGGGCGTTGCGGTCGGCTGGGACGACGCGTTCGACGTGGTCACGGAGCGGTTCAAGGCGCTCATTGCGGAACACGGACCGGAGAGCGTCGCCGTCCTTTCCACCGGCCAACTCGTGACCGAGGAGTTCTACGCGCTCGGCAAGCTCGTGCGGCTCGGCATGGGTCTCGCCCACTACGACGGGAACACCACCCTGTGCATGGCGAGCGCCGTGTCCGGTTACAAGCTCAGCTTCGGCACCGACGGCCCGCCCGGTTGCTACGAGGACTTCGAACAGGCCGACCTGGTGGTCCTTTGGGGCGCCAACATCGCCGACAACCACCCGCTGCTCACGCCACGGGTACTCGGTGCCAAGGACCACCAGACCCTCGTGGTCGTCGACCCCAGGGTCACCAAGTCGGCGATGATCGCAGACGTCCACCTGCCGGTTCGTCCCCGGGGCGACATCGCGCTGCTCAACGGGGTCCTCGTCGTGCTCGTCGAGGAAGGTCTGGTGGACCTCGACGAAGCCCGCGCACGCGTCGACGGAGTCGACGACCTGCTCGCCCACCTCGACGACTGGAGCGTCGAGCGCGCGGCGCACGAGAGCGGGTTGTCGGAGGATGCGATACGCGACCTCGCCCGCAGGATCGGGTCTGCGGAGCGCTGCACGATCGCCTGGACGATGGGCGTCAACCATTCGGTCCAGGGCACGCACACGGTGACGCTCATCAACACCGTCGCCCTGCTCACCGGCAACATCGGCAAGCCGGGAGCGTCGCCGTTCTCGATCACCGGTCAGTGCAACGCGATGGGCACCCGGGAGACCGGTTTCACCGCCTCGATGCCGGGCTACAGGGGCTACGACGTCCCGGAGCACCGGGCCGAGCTGGCCCGCCTCTGGGGCATCGAGGAGTCACGGCTGCCGACCGAACGCGGCCGCGCCTACCCCGACATCGTCAACGCCGTCATGTCGGGGCAGATCAAGGGCCTGTGGATCATCGGCACGAACCCGCTCGTGTCGTTCCCGAACCGGGAGGTCCTGGAACTGGCGTTCCGGCAACTCGACCTGCTGGTGGTGCAGGACGGCTTCGAGACCCCGACCACGAAGGTCGCCGACGTCGTGCTGCCGGCGGCGATCTGGGGGGAGAAGGACGGCACGTTCACCAACAGCGAACGTCGGGTGTCACGTGTGCGCGCGGCTGTCGAACCACCGGGACTCGCCCGCACGGACTTCGACATCTTCATGGCGTTCGCCGAGCGATGGGGTTGCCGGGACGAACTGTTCCCCGGCTGGGTCACGCCGGAGGACGCGTTCGGCGAGTGGCGGAAGGTGTCGGCCGGGCGTCCGTGCGACTACAGCGGCATCACCTACGAACGCATCGCGGCGGCCGGTGGCGTGCAATGGCCGTGCCCGGCCGACGACCCCGACGTGCCGCTCGGGGGAACGGCGCGGCTCTACACGGACCGGAAGTTCAACCGGCCGGGTGGCAGGGCGATGGTCCATCCGGTCGAACCGCAGCCGATACGGGATGCGCCCCGGCCCGCCTATCCGCTGCTGCTGAACACCGGGCGGACTGTCGAGCACTGGCACACCCGCACCAAGACCGGCCGGATCGCCGTGCTCGAGGGACTGTCCCCGGAGGCGTGGGTCGAGGTCCACCCCGACGACGCCGCCCGCTACGGCCTGCGCAGCGGTGACCTGGCGACGGTTCGCTCCGAACGCGGCGTGGTGGAACGGATCCGGGTCCGGGTGACCTCGATCGTCCGACCGGGTGAGGTGTTCATCCCGTTCCACTGGAACGAACGCTGCGCCAACCGTCTCACCGACGACCAGTTCGACCCGATCAGCCGCGAACCCAACTACAAGCAGTGCGCAGTGCGGATCGAGCGCTCCACCGCCTGACCTTTCGACTCGCTGCGCTCGCTCAAGGATCGCTCTTCGTCGGTTGAGTGGAGCGGAGCGGAGTCGAAACCTCGTAGTGCGCCTTTCGACCTTTCGACTGCGCTCATGTCGACTCCTGGCCCCGAGGCCGTTGCTACGCTCGCCGCGAATGACCGAAACCACACCGGACGCGGTCGCTGCGGACGCGCCGGATGGCGGCGTCGGCAGCGGAGACGAAGTCGCAAGCGAAGGCGAAGCCACCAGCGGCAGCCAGTCGTCGGGGATCGTGGAGCGACTTCGCGCCGTCGACCCGACTACGTGGATCTTCGCCGTGGCGGTCGTCGCGACCGTGCCGTTGGTCCTGTTCCACTACGGGCGTCACCAGTGGTTCCTCCGTGACGAATGGTTCCTGCTGACCGACAACTCGGGCTTCCCGCCGCTGCTGGAGCCGAGCGCCGGTGCGCACTGGGTGGCGATCCCCCGCCTCATCTACCGCGCGCTGTGGAGCGTGTGGGGGGTGACCACCTACAGGCCCTACGCGATCGCCAACCTGCTGCTGCACCTCCTGATGGTCGTGATGCTCCGCGAGTTGATGCGTCGAAGCGGCATCAACCGGTGGCTCGCCACCGCGGCAGCGATCCCGATGCTGCTGTTCGGTCCGGGGCAGGAGGGCCTGCTGCTGGCCTTCCAGGTCGGCTTCACCGGCTCGATGGCTTGGGGGCTCCTCCAACTCGTCCTCGCCGACCTCGGCGAGGACCGGATCCAACGCCGGGACTACCTCGCCCTCGGGGCAGGCCTCCTCGCGATCACGTCCTCCGGCATCGGTGTGACGACCACGTTCCTGGTCGCGCTCGCTCTGCTCATCCGACGCGGCTGGCGCTCCGCCGCCTTCCACTCGGTCCCCCTCGGGATCATCTACACGGCGTGGATGAAGCTCGAACACGTCCAGACGGCGCCGCTCGGGCGGCCGAGCCTGTCGCAGGTCTACGAATGGGACAAGTGGGCAGTGAAGTCCACGTTCCTCGGGCTCGGCTACTTCAAGATCATCGCCATCGCGTACATCGCGCTCATCGTCGTCGCGGCGATCCTGGTGATCGGACCCTGGCGCGACCGGACCTGGCCCGAGCTACGCAAGGAACTCGGCATCCCCGTCGCCATGGCCGTGACCGTCCTCTTCTTCGCCACCACCTCGTCCCTGGGTCGCTGGTACATCGGCCCGAAGGGCGCCGGCGCCAGCCGCTACGTGTACCTGCAGGCGGCCTTCCTGCTGCCGCTGCTCGCAGCCAGCGCGCAGATCATCTCCCGCCGCTGGAAGGTCCTTCTACCGGGGTTCGTGGCTCTGTTCCTGATTCCGGTGCCCTTCAACACCCGGCAGTTCGGACACTCGTTCTTCAACGAGAACTACTACTCGTACCGCCGTCGGGTCCTGACGACGGCCGTCCGCATGCCGTTCGCCACGGAGGTTCCGCCGGACGTCCGACCGGTGCCGGACCCGTTCGACGGTCCGGGACTCACCATCGGGTTCCTGCTCCAGGCCGAGCGCGAAGGCCGGTTGAACCCGTCGACCAACGAACTCTCCTTGTGGGAGATCGCCGAGTTCAAGGTGCGTCTCGGATTCGCGCAGGACATCGAACCTCCCGGGGAGATCCAGTGGGGCGAGTGCAAGCAGGCGCGTTCCGTGGTCATAACGCCCGAGAAGGGCCAGAGCTACGCCATCAACAAGGCGGTGGACGTCCAGTTCGTCGGTCGTGGAAAGAACGGGAAGGGTCGGCCTGCGTCCCCTCCGGTGAGGTTCCAGGCGGACGGGCTGAATCCCCTTCACATGACTGCGACACTCCCGGACCTGCGTCTGAGGATCAAGCCTGCCGACGGCAAGGGAAAGGTCGCGGTCTGTCCGACCGAACCGGCGAAGTAGCCGGTCGACGGTCGTTTGATCCCGGCCGCCGTGCCCGCAAGTTCCGGTACCCGGTCCTCGCGCATCGTGAAAGGCTTGGCGCATGGAGTTCAACCTCGCCGATCTCTTCGAGTCCGTGGTCCGCACCGTGGGGGACCGGACAGCCATCGTCTCCGGAGATCGACGGCTCACCTACGCGGCGCTCGACGACAGGGCCGGCCGACTCGCCGCCGTCATGTCCGATGCCGGAATCGGCCCGGGTCATTTCGTGGGCATCCAACTGCCGAACTGCACCGAGTACATCGAGGCGATGCTCGCTGCGTTCAAGATCCGCGCGGTACCGGTCAACGTCAACTACCGCTACGTGGACTCCGAACTCCGTCACCTCTACGCGGACGCGGGGCTCGTCGGACTCGTGCACCACGTCGACTACTCGGCCGCGGTCGGCGGGGCTCTCGACGCCATGGCGGAGCGGCGCCTGGTCCTCTCGGTCGGCCCTGGTGGCGACTACGAGTCCACGATCGAAGGAGCAGAGCCGCCCGAACGGTTCCCGTCACGATCCGCGGACGACCTCTACTGCGTCTATACGGGCGGCACGACCGGCCTCCCCAAGGGTGTCATCTGGCGGCACGAGGACATCTTCTTCGCGGCGATGGGAGGCGGAGATCCGTACCAGTTCGGGGACCACATCACGAGCGCCGACGAACTCGCCGGACGTATCCCCGACCCAGGAATGGTCGCTCTCCCGGTGCCGCCCTTCATGCACGCCGCCGCTCACTGGCTGGCGTTCGGGATCTTCTTCGGCGGCGGGACCGTCGTCACCCTCCCGGGAGGGCGCTTCGACGCCGAGGTGACCTGGGGGCTCGTGGACGCGGAGAAGGTCAACATCCTCGTGGTCGTCGGCGACGCCATGGCCAGACCGCTGGCTGACGTGCTCGAGAACGAACCCGACCGCTACGACCTCTCGTCGTTGATGGCGCTCGGTTCGGGGGGTGCACTCCTCTCCCCGTCCACGAAGGCACGCCTTCGCAACCTTCGCCCCGGTCTGATCGTGAAGGACGCCTTCGGGGCGTCGGAGACCGGTCAACTCGGAGGTGCGCCTCCGCCCGACGACCCTGACGGTGCGCCGCGGCTCCACGTCGACGAACGCACGAACGTCTTCGACGACGAGCTGAGACCGGTCGCCGCGGGTTCGGGCGACGTGGGACTGCTGGCCAGGGGAGGGCGCGTTCCGCTCCGCTACCTCGGCGACCCCGACAAGAGCGCGGCGACCTTCGTCACCGTCGACGGGGTGCGCTGGTCCCTGCCCGGAGACCTGGCGACGGTCGAGGAGGACGGAACGATCGTCGTTCTGGGAAGGTCCTCGCAGTGCGTCAACACCGGCGGTGAGAAGGTCTACCCCGAGGAGGTGGAGGCCGTTCTCAAGGCCCACCCCGACGTGGCGGACGTCGTCGTGGTCGGCGTGCCCGACGAGACCTGGGGTCAGGCCGTCGCAGCGGTCGTCCAACCGCGGCCCGGACGCCGACCGACGCTGGAGGACCTACGGGAGTCGGCCCGTGCGAGTCTGGCCGGCTACAAGCTTCCTCGGCACCTGACCCTGGTGGACGACGTGGTCCGCTCTCCGTCGGGCAAACCGGACCACCGATGGGCGAAACAGGTCGCGTCGGCAGCCCTCGACTCGCCGGCTGACGTCCCGGGCACCGGCGAGACGGATCGGGGTGGTTCGGGATGAAGGTCATGTCGGGCCTCGATGCCCGCTTCCTCTACTCGGAGACCCCGACCGGCCACATGCACACGATGAAGGTCGTCGTCGTCGACGTGTCCGGTCGCCGGTTTCCGTTGGAGGAGGTCGGGATCCCGTCGTTGATCGAGGAACGACTCCAACGGATGCCGATGCTGAGGCGCCGGGTGATCCCGATGCCGCGCGGTCTGGGGAACCCGGTGGTCGTGGACGACCCCGACTTCGACATCGCCAGGCACCTCCGGTTCGTGACGGCTCCCGAACCCGGCGGTCAACACGAACTCGACCGGATGATCGCAGCCATCGCCGGTGTGGCGCTGCCTCGTGATCGCCCCCTGTGGGAGCTCACCGTCGTCGATGGTCTCGCCGGCGGTCACGTCGCGTTCGTGATGAAGCTCCACCACGCGATCGCCGACGGGGTCGCGTCCGTGGCGATGCTGGACAACGCGTTCGTCGTCGACGAGTCCGAAGCGGTCGCGGAACCGTTCTCGCCCGAACCGCTGCCGTCTCGGCGACGTCTTCTCCGCGCATCGATGCGAAGCGGCGCTCGGGCGGCTCGCACTGCGCCTCGAGCCGTGTCTCGCACCGTCACCGGACTTCGTCACGCCCGCGCGGTGAAGCGTTCGTTGACCGCACGAGTGCCCGGGCCGTTCGCAGGCCCACGCGCACCCTTCAACGTGTCATTGACTACGGACCGAACCTTCGCCGGGCTGGAGGTCCCACTCGAAGATCTGCTCGCGGCCAAGAAGGCGGCCGGCGCGTCGCTGAACGAGACGTTCCTCGGCCTTTGCGGCGGGGCGTTGCACAGGTACATGCAACGCCTCGGCCGACTGCCGAGGTCCAGCCTGATCGCGTCGGTGCCGATGGCAACCCGGACCGACCGTCATCGCCTGAGCGGCAACCACGTGGACAACCTGTACCTGCCGCTGCGCAACGACGTGCTCGATCCCCGGCGCCGCATCGAGTCCATCCGTGAGTCGTCGATCGCGGCCCGTCAGGTCCGGGAGGAGTTCGGGTCGGATCTGTTCGAGTGGAGGTCCGGGCTGGTCCCTGCCGCGTTCCACGGTGTGATCCCGCGCCTGTGGGGGTCGACCCATCTGGCCGACCGTGTGCGCCCGCCGCTCAACCTCATTGCGTCGTGCGTGCGAGGTCCCCGTGACCGGCTCGAACTGGAAGGTGGTGTGGTCACGTCGCTGTTCTCGTCGGGTCCGATCCTCGAGGGCATCGGGCTCAACGTCACCGCCTGGTCCTACGCGGGCACGATGTTCATCTCGGTACTCGGATGCTCCGCTTCTCTGCCGGACCCGTGGGCCCTGACCCGGGACATGGCCGAAGAACTGGACAGTTGGTCGAGCTGGGTGTGACTGCGGTCGTGCAGCGGAGCCTGTTCGCCGGAGCCGGTCCCCGATAGCGTCGGTCTCGCCACCGAACGGGAGGGGCGAGATGACGACTGCCGCACTGGCTGACGTGTCCGACGATGTACCGGCGACCGGGAGCGACGCGACCCAGTCTCCTCCGTGGTGGCATCCCGAAAACACCGTGGCGAAGGTGACCGGGGCGGCTCGTGGGATCGAGAGGCGACTCGCACGCCAGCCTCTCGCACGGTTGTCGCTGGCGGCTCCGAGGACGGCTCGCTACGTGATCGGCGAGATGTTCGGTGAGGACGTACCGGGGGTGCCGCCGGCGCGACTCACTCCGGCTCTGGTCGGCCAGGTGTTGATGGACGAGTCGATCATGGCCGTGGCTGTCGGACCGAACCGCTTCCCGCGTCGTGACGACTACGTGCGAGTCGGCGGGGAGTTGACGGAGGCGCACGCCCTTTTCGAGAAGCGCGGCTGGCTGGAGGACCCGGCGTCGTACCACCGGACACCGCCGCCGCTGGACGAACCGGCCGTCACCCGGGGCTGGGCTCTCGGCCACAGCTATGAACGGATCTGGTGGCCGAGCGCGTACTCACCCCATGAAGGGGTGCCTGGTTCACAGCGGTGGCTCTCGATCGAGCCGAACAGAACGGCGTCGGCCTGGTTGCTGCGCCACCGGGATCACAGCCGTCCGTGGGTCGTCTGCGTGCACGGCCTCGGTACCGGTTCGGTGTTCATGGATCTGTTCAGCTTCCGGGCCGCGTACCTCCACGAGGAGCTCGGTCTCAACGTCGCGGCGATCGTGCTTCCGGCACACGGTGCTCGTCGCAGGACCCGTTTCAGTGGGGAGGAGTTCCTCGGGTTCGACCTGATGAACAGCGTCCACGGCCTGACCCAGGCCGTCTGGGACGTCAGGAGGTTGGTCGGTTGGGTCCGCCGACAGGATCCGGCCGGCGTGGGCTTGTTCGGTGTGTCCCTGGGAGGGTTGGTCGCCGGACTCGTCGCCGCATTCGAGCCCGATCTCGACATGGTGCTGGCGGGGATCCCGATCGTGGACTTTCCCGACCTGATCGAACACCACGCTCCGCGGCACTTGTTGATGAGGAGCATCGAGCACAACATCCTCAACGGCACCGCCCAGGAGGTTCACCGGGTCGTCTCGCCCCTGGCTCTTCCGGTCGTCGCTCCACCGGAATCGCTGGCCGTGTTCGCCGGTCTGGGTGACCGCCTCGCCACCACCGAACCCGCGCGTCGCCTCGCCGAACACTGGGGGTCACCCGAGGCTTGCTGGTACCCCGGCAACCACGTCGGCTACCTCTGGTCCGGCGCGGTGTGGCAGTTCGTGACCGCGGTACTGGAGCGACGCGGTCTGACTGCCTGAGGTCCTGCCGGACCCGTGCGGCCCGACGGAACCACGCCGGGCCGCACGGGCACTGCTCAGTTCGCCGACGGGCTCCGACCGTCGAGTGCGTTCTCGGTGACGTCGATGATGTTGATCGCCAACTGGTTGGATGCGTCGACGACCTGTTGGGTCATCTTGAACGCGGCGTCGATCACCTTCTGGCGTGGCCCGTCCTCGGTGATGTCCGGAAACGCCTCGTTGACCGTGTCGACGAACCTCTTGATCGCTTGCAGCGCTGACGTCTCGTTCGCCTGGATCCCTTTGACGAGACCCTGGAGACCATCGTCGGTGGTGCCGCTCCCGCTCGTGGTCGTCGTGGCCTTGTCAGCCGTGGTCTTGGTAGCAGTGGGCATGGCCCCTCCTCTGCCCCCGGGCCGCCGGGTTGCGTCCCGGGCTGTCGAGAGCTTGACAGCGGCCTCCCGGCGTTGGAAGAGGTCGTCCGTCACGACGTGTGGCTCTCGCCACACGATCAGTGGTCTGCCTGCTAGGTCGACGTGGTCCGCGCTGCTCGGTAGGTAGCGGGTTCGGTGAGGAATGCGTGCGGCAGCACGATCACCGGCCCCGTCGGGTGGTGGAGAAGGTGATCTGGCACGATGCCGAGCAACATCCCTCCCAAGGAGTGCCGCCGGCGTGCCGGCACGACGATCGCAGCGGCGTCGCGCTCTGCGGCGACGAACTGGAGCGTCTCGGCCGGCCCGTCACCCGTCCGCTCGACCAGTTCGGTGGCGGGGTCGGCCCCGACGACCCTGAGCACGTCTTCCTCGTCGCGTCCGTACCAGCCGTGGGTCTCGAACGTGTCGTAGACCTCGTCGATGCTGTAGACCGCGCAGCATCGTCCGCCGACCGCAGCCGCGAGGCGTTCCGTCCAGGCGAGCGCCTCGAGGCTCACCTTCGACCCGTCGACCCCGACGATGAAGGTGCCCTGGTCCATCGGCCCGGCGAGGTTCGGGACCGTCGCGACCGGCGTGTCCACGTGATGCGCGAGCGTGTGACCGATCCCGCGTAGGCCCAGCGAGGTCATCCCCTCGATCGGGTGGCTCGCTGCGACCGTCAGGTCCGGTTCGATCGAGGCCGAGAAGGACACGAGGGATGCGGCCAGGTCGTCCGTCGCGGCGTGGAGGTGCGTGTGCGTTCGAGGCCTGGGTGCCTCGCCGTCGAGTGCGGCGATCGCCGACCTGTGGATCTCTGCCATCAGTTCGGGTGAGCGCTCCGCGCTGTGCGGCTTGGTGACGCCGACGAGGTGAAGCTCGGCACCGGTGAGAAGGGCGAGTTGGTGACTCCAGGTGATGGCCGCCTCAGCACCGGTCGGTTCGTCCAGGTCGATTCCGCACATGATGCGGTTGAGTGCGTTGGGCATGGTGTGCCTCCTCGTTGTGTGTCGTCCGGTTCGTTGTTCGCCCTGCCGCGGCGGTTTCAAGTGACCTTCCGGTCGGCTGGGACCGACGCGGTGGACTGGGATGTTCTCGGCGGGTCGTGGGCGAGAGCGGTGGCCATTGCGTCGTCGAGGTGTTCGAGCTCCGTCGGTGCGAGATGGTTGCGGAGCAGCGGGACGACGAAGTGCTCGACGTGAGCGATGTGCTCGTCGATCCCCTCTCGCAGGATGGCGAGGTTCTCCGGTGAGGGATCCTGGTGTGAGGCCGCCAGGCGGTGCGCGAGGCGTTCGGCATCCTCGGCGGCGTGCTCCGAAGTCCACGCCGCGTCGTCGCCCAGGCCGGGGACCGCCCGGCTGACGGTCGGGTAGAGGATGTGGTCGGTGATGTCGTGGTGGCGTTGCAGCGTCCTGTCGAGGTCCGTCAGGGCAGCCTTGGCCGAGTCCGGGTCGGTCGTGTTCTCGAGGCGCTCGAGGAGTTCGTCGAGCTCGCGGTGGATCATCCTCACCTGGGCGAAGTCCTGTGTGCGGAGATCGCTGTGGCCGTCGCTGACAGCGTCTGGATGTAGCGGGCGGGCGTGCGGACGGATGGTGACGGGACTGTTGCCGTAGAGGGCGGCCGGGAAGGCGCCGGAGTCGGTCGGTCCGTAGGTCCAGTCGGGTTGTTTGCGGGCGTTCTCGTTGTCGAGCACGGCGCGGTTCCCGAGGATGTCGACGACCGGTGCGATGAGTTCGTCGGGAGGGGGACCGCCGTCGGCGGCACCGGGCCGGTTCTGGAAGGCATCGCCGAAGAGTTCGAGGGCGCTGGCCACCGTTCGCTGCTGCTGATAGGCGAGGAAGCAACGCGCCCCGCGGATGACGGTGTCGAGCCGCTTGTTGATGAGCGCAAGGTCGCGGTCGCTGCCGTCGCCGACGCGGATCCGCTCCAGAGCAGCGGATATGGCGAGTCCGTCCGCTTTGCACGGCTCGCACTGGCCGCACGATTCGACTGCGAGGAACCGGGAGATGCCGTGGGCGATCGACACGGGGTCGCAGGTGTCGTCGAAGATGATGAAACCGCCGGCTCCCAGGCTTGTCCCGGCCGACGCCATGGCCTCGTAAGACAGCGGGATGTCGAAGCGATCGGCTGGGAGCAGGGGGTTCGCAACACCTGAAACGGCGGCGAGCAGATGGCGGCCGACCCTGGCTCCGCCTCCCAGTTCGGCGATCACTTCCGACAGCGGCGTGCCCATCGGGTACTCGGCGACTCCGTGTCGGCGGGTGTGGCCCGTGACGGTGCAGATGATGGTCCCGGGCGAGTCGGCGGTCCCCAGCGAGCGGAACCAGTCGCTGCCCTCGGTGAGGATCGCCGGCACGTTGGCGAGCGTTTCGACGTTGTCCACGAGGGCCGGGGGTTCGTCGGATCCACCGTCGACGGCGAGGTGGAGCCGAGACGCGTTGCGTTGGACCTGTTCCTCGTTCGGGTCGAGACCGCGCCGGAACGGAGGCGCGATGCGAGGAAAGGGCTGGCGACCTTCGATCACCTCGAGCAGTGCCGTCTCCTCGCCGAACAGGTAGGCGTCCGGCCCGAACACGAGCCGGATATGGACGTCGGGGGAGAAGGGGTCGTCCTCCAGTTCCGCCAGTGCTCGTCGAAGCCGTCTGATCGACTGTGTGAACGATGCCTTGGTGGCGATGACGACCTCGGTCGATCCGAGTGTCAGCGCAGCGACGACTGCGCCCTCGATGACCTTGTAGGGGTTTCTGCGCAGGAGGGTCCGGTCCTTGAACGTTCCGGGCTCGCCCTCGGCGGCGTTGACGACGACCGGGGTCGGGGCCGCCGCAGTCCCGGCATCCGCCACCGTCCTCCACTTGACCCCGGTCGGAAAGCCCGCGCCGCCCCGACCTCGAAGGCCTGAAGCGAGTATCCGGTCGATCGTTGCGTCGGGGCCGATCCGTGTCGATTCCGCTACGGCCTGCCCGCCTCCGGAGGATCGGTAGGCGTCGAGCGAGTCGCACGGTGAGGGGTCCAGAACTCGGTTGAGCATCGGCGGTGTTCCTTCCAGTCGTCGCGCCCCGGGCTCGGCCTTGGCGGTTCACTGGGCTCGTCGATGTTCTCCGGCGGGCTCGGGATGCGTGTTCGAACGTGTCAACAATATCGTGACCCGATAGATTCCCGATCGTGAACCTGGCCGACGAGGACTTCGAACGTCTGCTCGCCTTCCGCGACGGTCTGCGGCGCTTCCACCGCTGGAGCGAACAGCAGGCGAAGGTGGTGGGGTTGACGAGTGCACAGCACCAGTTGCTCCTCGCCGTGCGAGGCCACGGACACCCACCGTCGATCGGTGACGTCGCCGAACACCTTCTCCTCCGGCACCACAGCGTCGTCGAACTGGTCGACCGTGCTGTGGCCGCCGGACTTCTCGAACGTCTGGCCGACCCGCTCGACCAGCGAAAGGTCAGACTCTCGCTCACCCCGGAAGGTGAGCGGAGGTTGGAGGCACTCGCGGGAACCCACTTCGAGGAGTTGTCGCGGCTCCGGCCACGTTTCGAGACTCTCTGGGCCGACCTGCCCGACGATTGAGTGGTTCCGGCCTGCTGAACTTGGCGGACCCACCGAACCGATCCGAACCCGAGGGGAACGATGTTGCTGAAAGACCGTGTCGTCCTGGTCACAGGGGTGCTCACGACCTCCTCGATCGCGTTCACCGTGGCGCGCCTCGCCCAGGAGCAGGGCGCGACGGTCGTGCTCAGCTCGTTCGGCAGAGCCATGTCGGTCACGAGGAGAGCTGCCAGGAAGCTTCCCGCCGAACCCGAGATCCTCGAGCTCGACGTCACCGATCAGGAGCACCTGGACGGGCTCGGTGACCAACTGGCCGAACGTTTCGGCGAGATTCACGGAGTCGTCCACGCGGTGGGATTCGCGCCGTCCTCGTGTCTCGGCCAGGAAGAAGGACTCGCTGCCGCCTCCTGGGAGGACGTCGCCACCGCGCTCAACGTGTCCGCCTACTCGCTGCCTGCGCTGGCCAAGGCGGTTCGGGCAGTGCTTGCGCCTGGTGCCTCGATCGTCGCGTTGGACTTCGACGCATCCCGAGCGTGGCCCGCCTACGACTGGATGGGAGTGGCCAAAGCCGCGTTGGAGTCCGCAGCCCGTTATCTCGCCCGTGACCTGGGACCGGCGGGCGTGCGGGTCAACCTCGTCGCCGCCGGGCCGCTTCGCACCGTCGCGGCGCGCAGCATTCCGGGTTTCGCCGCGATCGAAGGTGTCTGGGGAGAGAGGGCACCGCTGGGTTGGGACGTCGACGACCCCGAGCCGGCTGCCCGGGCGGTCGTCGCGTTGCTGTCCGATTGGTTCCCGGCCACCACCGGAGACATCGTCCACGTGGACGGTGGGGTTCACGCGATCGGGGTCTGACGACCGCTTCCGGTCGCGATGGTGTGTGCCCCGCCGAACTCCCGCGGACTCAGCCCACGACCGGGAACTGCCGCTCGGCCGCGAGGCGGTCGAGCGCATCCTGCATCTTGCCGGTCACCTCGTCGTAGCAGGCCTGCACCACCTCGCGGTCCTGGGCCGCCTCAGGTCCGAAGCGCTCCGACCAGTCGATCGGTTCGAGGAGTTCGACCGTGACCTTCGCGGGGAGCGGCCACGTCGGGATGCCACCGGGGACGATGCCGAACGGCGGGCCGAACACGAGAGGCATCACCGACACGCGGAATCGCTTGTCCAGGCCGAGCCGTCGGGCGATTCCCTCTCCGCGGTTGAGCACCACGACGGTCTCGTGGGCGCCGACCGACACCGCCGGAACGACCGGCACGCCGGCTCGTAGGGCGAGGCGGACGAAGCCCGTCCGACCTCCGAAGTCGATCCGGTTGCGGTCCTTCCACGGCCTGAAGACCTCGTGGTCCCCGCCCGGGTAGTCGATCAGCACTCCTCCTTCGTCCAGGACCTCCTCTGCCCGTTTGGGGTTCGCCTCCACTGCTCCGCCTCGCCCGAGGATCGCCCCTATGCCGGGGAGGTTGAGGACCAGGGAGTGGATCAGGAAGTGCAGCGGTTCGTCGGTGCCTCTCTCCCGCCACCACGCGGTTACCAGGATCGGTATGTCGGGCGGGAGCTGACCTCCTGAGTGGTTGCCGACGACGAGCATCGGGCCGGTCTCGGGCAGGCGGTCGAACCCTCGCACCTCGGGCCTGAAATAGGAGGCGTAGCGCTCCAGCAGGGGCCTGGCGCGTCGAAGGAGTTCCGGGTCCCGCGTGATGCGGGTCGCACCGTCGGTGTCTCCGCTGGACGAGTCGGACATGGCCTCTCCTTCCGTCCGTACGGTCCTCCTGGGTGTGTCGAGCATGCCAGACGCGACGCCGTCGACGGCCGGCTCGGTCGCGTGGGACGCGCCCGATCGGGTGAACGAGCCGGCGTGCGTACGGGGGTTCTCGGCCGACCTCTGGCTGCGACACGGAGACCCGTCGGGTCGGTGCTATCCATGAACGGTGCGCCGCCGTTCCGGGGTTCCGTTCGTATCCCTTCTCCTTCTCCTGATCCTCTGCTCCTGCAGCGGATCGGACTCCGGTGGGAGAGCCGAGACGATCCGTTCGAGCCTGCCGGGCTGTGACGGCATCCAAGCCGTGTCCTCGACACCTCCGACTGGCCCGAAGGTGGACTCCGCGGCCGGTCGGGCCGATGGTTCGGTTTCAGTTCGGCTCGACCGTGCCGGTACCGGCCTGAACGAGAACCTGATCGGGGTCGGCTGGAACACTGGTGACGACCTCGAAGCCCTGGCCCCCCTTCGACCGCCGACGGTCCGGATCGATGCGTCGCTCCAGGACCTGAGCCACAGCCCCCTCGTCCTGGATCTCTCGCCGTTGCTGGCCAAGGTGCGTGAGGTCCGTTCGATCGGAGCGGAGCCGATCGTGATCCTCGGCTACATGCCCCGGTGGCTGAGTTCGGACCCCGACTCGGCGGATCCGACCCACGCGCCCCCGGCTGACCTCGACCAGTGGCAGGCGCTGGTCGAGACCGTGGTGCGCACCCTGGCCACGGCTCCGACACCGGCGCGTCGGTTCGAGGTGTGGAACGAACCGGACCTGACCTACTTCTGGCAGGGCGACCACGCGTCCTTCGTTCAGTTGGCGCTTCGAACCCAGCGAGCGGTCGCGGACGTGGAGGCCCGGACCGGCCTGGACATCGAAGTCGGTGGACCAGCGACATCCAACGGGGTGCCGGGGTGGCTCCTGGGTTGGATGCGAGAGTCGGCCGCACGCGGGTTGCCGCTGGACTTCGTCTCCTGGCACCGCTACGCGAACTCTCCGTACCTCGGACCCGACGGCGCGGAGGATCACGTATCCCGGTCGGTCTATCTCCGGTGGGCCGGGCGCAACCCGGACGCGTCGGCGGACACCTATGCGGAGGAGATCGAGGCCGTGAAGCGATCGGTGGAAGGAACCCTCATGGGTACGAACCTCACGCCGTCGTTCACGATCGACGAGTGGAACCTGTCGTCCGGCGGTCGAGACCTGCGTCACGACACCTCCGAGGGCGCCGCGTTGGTGGCGGGAACCCTGATGAAGATGCAGGCGGCTGGTCTGGACGGCGCGAACTTCTACCGTGCGGTGTCCGCTCAGGGTGCCGAGGGTGACTGGGGGATGACCACAGCCGACGGCAAGGCCAAGCCGGCGTGGTGGGTGTTCCGCTCGTGGCGTGCGATGGAGGGTCGGGTCCTCGACACGTCGACCGGCGGATCGGCGAAGGGGGAGGGCGCCGGCGGTCTCGACGCGATCGCCACGCTCAACGATTCGGGTTGCGTGAGCGTGTTGCTCAGCAACTTCGTCGCCACGGGGAGCCGTGCCCGGGACGTGGAGGTCCGCTTCGACGGAGAGTTGCCGACCTGCAGCACCGGCCGGACCACGACGGTGTCGACGCTCGACTCGGAGTCGACGTCGCTGGCGACGGCGACGGTCACCCGTCTGAGGCGCGACCGCACACTCGATATCGACATGGAGCCCCAGTCGGTCGCTCTCTTGCGCATCGGCTGTTCCGGCTGAGTCGCTTCAGCGGCGGGCTGTCATCCCCTCGGGGCCGGCCGCTCCTCAGGCGGTGGGATCCGACTCCGCCGCCGGAGGGACGACGGTGACCGGACAGTGTGCGTGGTGGGCGAGCGAGTAGCTCGTCGAACCGAGCATCCGGCCGCCCAACCTGCTGGATCCGCGAGTTCCGACCACGATCAGGTCGGCGCCCTCCTTGTCGGCCGCCTTGACCAGTCCGAGTGCCGGCGAGTCCTGCTCGACGACCAGGCATCGGTATGGGATGCCTCGTTCGACGAGAGGGGCGACCCACTTCGACTTGAGTTCCTTCTCCAAGGAACGCCGCCAGGTCGTGACGGTGTCGAAGGTGATGTCGCGCATGAACTCGTGGCTGTAGGTCAGCACGTTGACCGCTCTGACCTCGGCGCCGGTCGACTCGGCCAATCGAGCCGCCCATTCCATCGCCCGTGCCGCGCCTTCGGAGCCGTCGGTGCCGACGACGATTGTCTTGAACTGCATCGGGGATTCGCTCATCACGTTCTCCTCACATCTCCCGGGTCCTGCCGTCGTTTCGATTTCAGTTGCAAGGGTACGGGCCATTCCGGCAGGTCAGGCGGTTGAGGCCACGGGCCTGGTGCGGGAGGAGGTGGGGCGCCGCCCTTCTATCGATAGTGCTTGC